>DASVHB010000150.1:0-7407 GCA_036379195.1 Pirellulales bacterium | reverse complement strand
GTTTTGCTTGCCTTTTCTTCTCCAACGGCGTCGAGCCGGCCCACTGGTGGGCCGAAGGCGAAGGCGCCGCCATGCGCGTGGGACCGGGCCTGCAGCCGATGCAGAAGCATTGCCAAGAGATGGTTTTTCTGCGCGGTCTTTACAACGCGCAGGCGGCGGCGCACAAGAGCGCCCATCTGGGCCGTTCTCCCAATCTGCTGTCCGGGGCCTGGGTCAGCACGAATCAGAACGAGATCCGCGTCGGCAAGTCGTTCGACCAGGTGCTGGCTCAGACCATTGGCAAACAGACGGCGGTCTCCAGCCTGGTGCTCGGCATCGAACCGACCGAGCTGCGTCTGGAAGACGGCTTGTCGATGCTCTACGGGTCGAACATCTCGTGGGCGACCGACACCAAGCCGGCGACCAAAGAGATTTATCCTGCCCGTGTCTTCGACCTGCTGGTGGGCGACCTCCGCGGCCGCCAATCGGACCGCAGCGTGCTGGACGAGGTCCTGGCCGATGCCAACGACCTGAAGCGCCGCGTCAGCCGCTCCGACAGCCAGAAGATCGAGGAGTATCTGGAATCGGTCCGGAGCATTGAGACACGGATCGCGCAGGCCGGCAAAGACGGCCGCTTGGAGGGCTGGCAGCCGACGCTGACCAACCCCAACATGGCCCGTCCCGACGATGCCCTGCCGCAAGACATACCGGTCCACATGCGCCTCATGCTCGATCTGATCGTGCTGGCCTTTCAGATGGACAAGACGCGCATCGCCACCTGCATGCTGAATAACGACCTGTCGCAAATGAACTTCGGATTTCTGGAAGGCGTGCGCGGCAGTCTGCACCTCGACCTGACTCACAACGGCCGCGCGCCCGAGTTGGAAGCGATGTACCTGAAGACCAACCAGTTTCACGTCGCCCAGTTCGCATATTTGGTCGATCGCCTGAAAGCGATCGACGAAGGTGGACGCTCGCTCTTGGACAATTCGGTGCTCATGTGCTGCTCGAATTTCTTTGACGGCGACAAGCACCAGGCCGACCAGATGCCGATGCTTTTGGCCGGCCGCGCCGGCGGTCGTCTGCAGACCGGCCGGGTGCTCGACTACCTTGCCGCCGGCGAAGACAATCGCCGTGCGTGCAGCCTGTATTTATCGCTGATGGAGCTGATGGGCGCGCCCCAGCCGCGTTTTGGTGATGCGGACCAGCGCCTTGCACGGCTCTGAGCGGCTCGCTGCCTCCGCCTCCCGCGCCCCGTTGGGGCTGACGACCGGTTCGTTCGGGGCGAAATCCAGGGGCGTTGCCCCTGGCTATTTTCTCGCGCCCCTGCGGGGCAGTCACACGGATTAAACTCCGATGAATCGCTGGGCTGGGGAAAAGGTGCTGGGGAAAAGGTGGCTGGGGAAAAGGTGGCTGGAACCTTTTCTCGATTGGAACCTTTTCTCGATTGTGCGCAGGACGAGCACGACGGCGCCGCGTTTCATGGTTTCTCCGGTACATCGTCGAATTCGTCCCCGTCGCCGTGCTTGAGCCGTTCTCGAGCTCAGGCCTCGGCAGAACGATCGGCCGCCGGTGCCCGATCTTTCAAAGTCAGCCTACCAGCGGCGGCCACTTAACACCATGCGCGCCGAACCAATCGAGCGTTCGCTTCCAGCCGTCCTGGGCGGGCTGCTGGCGATAGCTGGGACGGTAATCGGCAAAAAGGCGTGCGGAGTCCAGAAGCCGGTGATGCCAAGCCGGCGGCAAAAGGTGATCCGCCTCACGGGACTCGCCTAACGCGGCAAAGTAGGGCATACTTAAGGAGATTCTTGAGCGAAACGTCACGCGGTTTGTTTCCAGAGAGCGTCCCCCAAACATTCGCCGTCCCGCCCCACCTACGGCTGACTCGGCGCAGGAAGCGCCCCGAACTATGATTTCGAACATGGCCCAGTCGCCCGCGCCCCCCACCGCGCCTGAGCGTGCTCCCGCCACGCACAACACGCCGAAATCGCCGTTGCGCCGAAGCTCCGATTTTGACGAGGACCTGGAAGTATCGCTCACCGCCGATGCCGCGCGGCGACTTGCTCCGGCGCCCCGCCGGCGCGTGTGGCCGCGGCTGGTTGTGCTGGCGCTGCGGGCGGCGGCCAGCTACTATCTTTATCCGCGCATTCTGCCGCTGATCGGCTCGCTGGGCGGCTCGAAGCCGGTGGCCAAAGCCCCGCCGCGCGTCGTGCCCGTGGTTACCGCGCCGGTGCGCCGCGGCGATCTCGACCTGTATCTCAATGGTCTCGGCTCGGTGACCGCTTTCAATACGGTGACGGTGCGCAGCCGCGTCGAAGGACAACTGGTGCGTGTCGCCTTCACCGAAGGTCAAATGGTGAAGAAAGACGAGTTGCTGGCTGAGATCGACTCCCGCCCCTTCGAGGTCCAGCTTGAACAAGCCGAAGGCATGCTGGCCAAAGACAACGGCGCCCTCAAGGTGGCCAGGCTCAGTTTGCAGCGATATCACGCCCTGTCGTCGTCGCGGGCCATCACCCCGCAACAGATCGACGAGCAGCTTGCCTTGGTCGCTCAGGGCGAGGGGGCGATCCAAACCGATCAGGCGGCCATCGCCAACGCCAAACTGCAACTCACCTATTGTCACATTACCGCGCCCATCAGCGGTCGGATTGGTCTGCGGTTGGTCGATCCGGGCAACATGGTGCGGGCCAACGATCCTGGCGGCATCGCCGTCATCACGCAGTTGCAGCCCATCGCCGTGGTGTTCACCATTCCGCAAGACGAAATCTCGCGCGTGCAACAAAAGCTCAACGCCGGCCAGCCGCTGACGGTCGAAGCCTACGACCGCGACTTCGATATGAAGCTGGCCACCGGCAAGCTGCTGGCGCTCGACAACCAGGTCGATCCGGCCACCGGCACCGTGCGCATCAAGGCCATTTTCGACAACGAAGACAATTTGCTTTTCCCCAACCAGTTCGTCAACGCGCGGCTGTTGATCGACGTGAAGCGCGAGGCGGTGATCGCGCCCTCGGCGGCGGTGCAGCGCGGCCCGGACCTGACGTTTGTCTACGTGGTGAAATCTGACGAGACCGTCGAGCTACGCGAGGTGGAGATCGGCCCGACCGAAGGCGACGAAACCTCGATCGAGCGCGGATTAGCGCCAAGCGAGATGGTGGTGACCGACGGCGTCGATAAGTTGCAACCGGGCGCGAAAGTGTCGCCCCGCCAGCGCGGCGCCGAGGCGAGGAACAACGAAAAAGGCGCGGCAGACAGCCACGCAACCTGATTGCGACACGGAAACCACGGAGACCGACATGGGCCTGTTTGACGGCAAAAAAGGATTGATTATCGGAGTGGCCAACGACAACTCGATCGCCTGGGCCATCGCGCAGTTCATCATGGCCGAGGGCGGCGAATGCGGCTTTACGCACCTGCCCGACCGCCCCGACGACGAGCGTCAGCGCAACCGCCGCCGCGTGGCCCAACTGACCGACAAGGCCGAGCGGGCCCGCTTTTTGTTGCCGATGGAAGCCACCCAAGACGACGACATTCGCACGGTAATGGCCAAATGTGGCGACGAGTTTGGCAAGCTCGACTTTCTGGTTCATTCGATCGCCTACGCGCCGCTGGAAGACCTGAAGGTCGATACCATTCAGACCAGCCGCGAGGGGTTCAAGACGGCGATGGAGATCAGCGTCTATAGCCTGATCGCGGTGGCCGGCGCCGCCCGGGCGATCATGGCGCCGCGATCGAGCATGGTAACGATGACCTATTTCGGCGGCGAGAAAGCCGTGCCCGGTTACAACGTGATGGGCATTTGCAAAGCCGCGCTCGACTCGACGGTCAAATACCTCGCCTTCGATCTGGGACCGTCGGGGGTGCGGATGAACGCGGTCAGCGCTGGACCGGTGCGCACGCTGGCGGGCCGGGCCGCGGGCGTCGACGACATGCTGGTGCTCTACGAGGGCATGGCGCCGTTGGGCCGCAACATTACCCACGACGAAGTGGCTCGCACGGCGGGGTTCTTGCTGTCCGATCTTTCCGATGGCATCACCGGCGAGATCTTACACGTCGATGCCGGCTACAACATCATGGGCTCGCCTGGCAGGTTGCTCGACCGGTTCAAAGGGGCGGCGGGGTAATCTTTGGGCCGTCGGCGGTGTAGTGTCAAAAGCGATTGCCAACGAAAGGTTTCCGAATATGAAATGGCTTGCTGCTTGTTCGATTGCGATCGCGAGCATTGCGGCGATTGCATCCGCGCCGCCGGCATGCGCCGCCGAAACCGCCAAGCGCCCAAACATTCTCTTCATCTTTGCCGACGACCATGCCTATCAGGCCATCAGCGCCTACGGCGCCTTGTCGAAGCAAGGTCCCTTGAACCAAACGCCCAACATCGATCGCATCGCCCGCGAAGGTATGCGTTTCGATCGCTGCGTGGTGACGAACTCGATTTGCGGGCCAAGCCGGGCCTGCATTCTCACGGGCAAGTATTCGCATATCAACGGCTTCTATAACAACACCAACAACCGCTTCGACGGCTCGCAGGTGACTTTTCCGAAGCTGCTGCAAGCCGCCGGCTATCAGACCGCCATCGTCGGCAAATGGCACCTGGTGAGCGAACCGACCGGCTTCGACTACTGGGAAATCTTGCCGGGGCAGGGGCAATACTACCATCCGCCGATGATCCGCGACGGCAAGCGCGTGCAACACACCGGCTATACCAGCGACGTCATTACCGAGCAGGCGCTCGCCTGGTTGAAAGAGGGCCGCGACCCGGACAAGCCGTTCTTGCTAATGTGCCAACACAAGGCGCCGCACCGCGAGTGGGAGCCGAACCTCAAATACCTGGAGAACGCTGACGACCACGAGTTTGCCGAGCCGGAAACGCTGTTTGACGATTACGCGGGCCGCGGCGTGGCCGAGCGGACCCAAGACATGACGATCGCCCGCACCATGACCGACCGCGACCTGAAGCTGACGGCCCCGCGCACGCTGACGCCCGAACAACGCGAGAAGTGGGACGCCTACTACGAACCGCGCAACGAAAAATTCCGCGCGGACAAGCCGGCGGGCCGCGACCTGGTGCGCTGGAAGTATCAGCGATACCTGCACGACTATCTCGCGTGCATCGCCTCGGTGGATGAAAGCGTGGGCCGGCTGCTCGATTATCTGGAAGAGGCGGGCCTCGACGACAACACCCTCGTCGTTTATTCCTCTGACCAGGGCTTTTATCTGGGCGAGCACGGCTGGTTCGACAAACGCTGGATTTTTGAGGAGTCGCTGCGCACGCCGCTGCTGGTGCGGTGGCCGGGCGTGGTCGAGCCGGGCAGCGTCAACGCCGACCTGGTCTCGAACCTCGATTTTGCCGAGACATTTTTAGAGGCGGCGGGCGTCGAAGCTCCCGACGAAATGCAGGGGCACAGCTTGGCGCAAATCCTGCGAGGCCAAACGCCCGCCGACTGGCGAAAGAGTTTTTACTATCACTACTACGAGTATCCCGGTCCGCACAACGTGCGGCGGCATTACGGCGTGGTGACCGACCGTTATAAGCTCGTCCATTTCTACGAGCCCGACGTGGATTGTTGGGAGTTGTTCGACCGCCAGTCCGATCCGCTGGAGCTGAAAAGCGTCTATGGCGAGGCCGAGTACGCCGGCGCCCAAAAGGAGTTAGCGCAAGAGCTGGCTCGGCTGCGGCAAGAGCTGAAAGTGCCCGAGGTCGATCCGCCGGAAACCATCATTAAGCCGCGCGGGCCGAAGCGCTAGCGCGATGCTTGATAAGATTGGTTGGGCCTAACGGCCAGACTCTAACGGTTGCAGCTAAGCCTCCGTCCGTGACGAAGACAACGAGCGGACGAGAGAGATTGCCCCACCGCGTAAAACCGTTTGGCGCAGGCTACCTATTCTGCCTATTCTTGATTGAGGCATCCCAGATTGCCCAGTTCCGCGAGGAAGTAACGAGATGTTCGAGTTGATCAAACGAGTTTTCGGTTCGAGCCAGCGACCCAAGCCGGGCCGCCGGCGCGGGGCGACGTGTCGAGTGGGTCGGTCGTGGAACCGCTTGGATCGGACGATTTCGATCGAGGCGCTCGAAGCGCGCGCGGTTCCCTCGGCGACGCCCATCGCCGCCACCGGGCTGCCGGTCAGCGGCCTGGAAGGCTTTGCGCTAAACAATGTTCCGGTGGCGAATTTTACCGCGGGCGATGGCAGCCAGCCGCCCGGCAATTTCCTGGGAGTCATCAACTGGGGCGACGGGACGACCACCAACGGCACGGTGTCGGAATCGGGCGCCACGTACACCGTAAGCGGCACTCACACGTATACGTTTGATCGGAATTACACGATCATCGTTGGTATCCAAGACGGTTCCGATCCGGCGACGTTTGTGAACAGCCAAGCGACCATTGCGGCCATCTTGCCCGACGGCACGCAAGGCACGCCCACGCAGCGATTCGTTCATGAAGAGCTGATCGATCTGTTGCAGCGGCCCGTGAGCATGGACGAAATCAACTACTGGGTGGGGCAGTATGAGAAGAACCACGAGGACCGGCAGACGCTGGTGCAGATGATCATCGAATTCACGCCGCCATTTGAATATCGCCGCGATGAAATCGACAGCGCCTACCAAACCTATCTGCATCGCCCGGCCGATCAGCAGGGCGAAGATTACTTCTTGACGCAGGTCGGGCTGAGCAAAGGCGTCCGCAGCGGTCCGGGCACTGAGAAGCGCACCAGCGCGTTGCTCATCAATTCCGACGAGTATTATTTCAAGCGAGCGGGCGGCACCGTCGACGGCTTCATCACGGCGGTGTTCGAAGATGCCTTGAAGCGCCCGCCCAGTGCCAGCGACCTGGCGTATTTCGGCTATGCGTTGACGCATGGCCTGTCGCACATCGAGTTTGCCACCACCGTGCTTAACAGCCAGGAGTTCAGCATTCGCTCGATTAACAGCCTCTACGAGCGTTACCTCGGCCGGCCGGCCGACCCCGTCGGATTGCAAAACTTCTTATTCAACATCGCCACCGGCTACGGCACCGAGTCGAACACCGAAACTCTGCTCGATACCGATGAGTTTTACAATCGCGCGGTGGGCAATCCGCTGAGTTAAGGCTACTTCGGCGTTTGCCCGACGATGACGTGTGCCAGGGCGGCTATCATCAGCCAGCCCAGCGTCACCGCGCCGACGGCCAACGTAACGAGCAATGCCATTAGCCCGGCGACAAATAGCCAATCGCCCGAACGCGCGCGCCGTTCTTCTGCGGGCGTGGCCAGCAAGTGCCGGCGCAGCAAGGCGACATTGCGCAAGTTGGCTTTCCAATAGACGTCGAACACGTCGCCCACCAACGGCACGGCGCCCAGCAGATAATCGACCGCGATGTTGGCCGCCATGCGCACCAGGGTGATTCGAGGCACGCCGTACCGCCGCGCGGCGCCAAGAATATAGAGCGAGGC
>DASVHB010000149.1:0-4694 GCA_036379195.1 Pirellulales bacterium | reverse complement strand
AGGGGTGCGGTGGGAGGGTCCAATTAGCTGATCAGTCATCGCTCGACGGGGGCAAGCCCTCGTTGTGGCGGAACAAAAACATGACAAACAGCGTCCGGATGGAACCAAGATTTTGCGCAGCCCAGGCAGAGCCTAAGCGATGCCCCGGTCGTTCCCAACCGGGGCATCGGCAAGCCTCTGCCCCAGCCACCGACGATAAGCTGTTAGCGTGAGTAAACCTCCCGCGGTCACACGCCGTAGAGCGGCCCCAGCTTGCCGCGCAGATGGCCCAGCAGGGGCACGTGCGACAACGCCTCGCCGGTCACACGCTCGACAAGCTGGGCCGCCGTATAACGCTGGCCGTGCCGGTGCAACTTTTCGATCAGCCACTGGCGTAGCGGGTGGAACTCGCCACGGGCGAATTGCTTGGGCAAATCGCCCAGATCGCGGGCGGCCTGGTCGAAAAACTGCGCCGCGTACAGGTTGCCCAGCGAGTAGGTTGGGAAGTAGCCAAACAGCCCCGCCGGCCAGTGAATGTCTTGCAAGACTCCTTCGGCATCGTTGGGGGGCTCGATGCCCAGATAGTCGCGATATTTGGCGTTCCAGGCTTGCGGCAATTCGGCCACAGACAATTCGCCGTTGATCAGATCTTGCTCCAGCTCGAAGCGAATCAGAATGTGCAGATTATACGTGGCCTCGTCCGCCTCGACACGAATGAGCGAGGGCCGCACGTCGTTGATCGCAAAATAAAAATCATCGAGCGCGACCTCCCCCAGCGCCTCGGAAAAATGCTCCTGGGCCAATGGATAGAAGTATTGCCAAAAGGCGCGGTGCCGCCCGACCAAGTTTTCCCACAGCCGCGACTGCGACTCGTGAATGCCCATCGACACCGCCTCGCCCGGCGGCAGCCCAAACCAGTCGGCGGGCAACCCCTGATCGTAAATGCCGTGGCCGGCCTCGTGCAGCGTGCCGAAAAACGCGCAGTTGAAGTAACGCTCTTCGTATCGCGTGGTGATGCGGCAATCGTGCGGGCCAGGCGCCGTGCAAAACGGATGAGCCGTCACGTCGAGCCGCCCACGCGAAAAATCGAAGCCGATTTTTTCCGCCGCCTCACGCGCAAAACGCTCTTGAGCATGCACGGGATAGCGGCGGTGCAGAATCTCGACCTTCGGCGAGCGCCCCGTATGGCGAATGGCGGCGACCAAGGCCACCAGCTCATCGCGCAAGTCGGCCAGCACGCGGGCCACGTTCGAGGTCAGCTCGTGCGGCTCGTAATCGTCGAGCAGAGCGTCGTAGGCACACTCGCGATAGCCGACCGCCTGGGCCTGCTCGCGCTTGAGCCGCACCGTCTTATCCAACAACGGCGCCAGCGCGGCAAAATCGTTGTCGCGCCGGGCCGCTTGCCAGACTTGCTGACCCAACACCGCGGTGCGCGTCAGCTCTTCGACCAGCGACTTGGGCAGCTTGCTCTTTTTGTCGTACTGCCGCTTGATCTGGCGAATGGTCGCGCCCGAATCGCTGAAGGCATCGCCGGCCAGCGGGCTCTGCATCAACTCGCCGAGCCATTCGCCCAGCCGAGGGTCGGTCTGCCGCTCGTGGATCATGCCCGCCACCAGCGTCATTTGCTCGGCGCGATATTCTCCCGCCGCGTGCGGCAGCAGGCAGCGTTCGTCCCAGCCCAACAGCGCGTCGATGGAGTGGAGCACCGCCGTGTCGTGTACGTGGCGGCGGAGCTTATCGAAGGTGGCTTGCGACATGCCGGCAGCAGGTTATTTTTTCGCGGCGGCGTAACGCTCGGCGACGGCGGGCCAGAGCACGACGTTCCAAAACGCCGTCAGGTAATCGGCGCGGCGGTTCTGGTACTTCAAATAATAGGCGTGCTCCCATACGTCGCAGCCAAGCAAGGGCGTGTTGCCGTGCATCAGCGGATTGTCCTGATTGGGCGTGCTCTCGACGACCAGCTTTTTCTGCTTGTCGAGACTGAGCCAGGCCCAGCCGCTGCCAAATCGCCCCATGCCGGCCTTGCTGAACGCCTCTTTGAAGGCGTCGAAGCCGCCCAGTTCCGACTTGATGGCGTCGGCCAGCGGCCCGCTAGGCGTGCCGCCGCCGCCCGGTCCCATGATGGTCCAAAACAGCGAGTGGTTGGCGTGGCCGCCGCCGTTGTTGCGCACCGCGGTGCGGATGTTTTCGGGCACTTTTTCGATGCTGGCACACAGCGATTCGATGCTCTGATTGCCCAGGTCGGTATTGGCAATGGCGTTGTTCAGGTTGGTGACGTAGGCCGCGTGGTGCTTGTCATGATGGATTTCCATCGTCTTGGCGTCGATGTGCGGCTCCAACGCGTCGAAGGCATACGGCAAGGGAGGAACGGTGTAGGCCATGTCATTCGTCTCCTAAGTTCAAGGCGGTTGGGCAGGTCTGGCTTTCCGGCCCGACCTACGCGCGTCAGCATAGCCGATTGCCGGCAAGGCCGCAATTCACCGAGTTTTGCGTCGGGGTCTGACCGCGAATTGGCCGGTGAAATGGTTCGCATGTGGTGTCGCAAAGTTGGGTTGGTCGGAGCGAGAAGATACCAACCCGAAGCGTAAGCGAGGCCAAAATTCGACATTTCCTCGCTGACGCTTCGGGTTGGTGTGGGGCGACCTACTCAACGTTGCGACACCAGTTCGCGTGTCGCTGGGTTTTGCAGCCGCGGCGCACCGGCTAAATGACCTTGCCGGATCATGGGAACACGGAACGCCACAGAGGGCGTTCCCTACAGATTGCTGGCTTCCCATGATCGTGCAAGGTCATTTAGAATGAGGCCGCAGTCTGATTCGGGGCAACCAACCCAGGCTTCGCTCGTGGCAACTTCGCAGCCCACTTCAGCCCCGATGGAGAAAACTCTCCGCGTTTCGCCAGGCGCCGCGCCGCCGCTGCCCGAGTGGTTTCCGGGTTGGGCCAAGGAATTGGCCGATTTGTATTTTTCAGGCACCACATCGTTGTTCGTGCTGCACGGCAACGTACACGACCTGGTGTATGTGCGGGATGCCGCCGGCGATCGCTGGTGCAACCTGAGCGAGTTTTTGGCGACACAAGTTTTCGGGGCCTGGGATGTCGTATTGCACTACGATCTGGGGCGCGGGCTGCGTCCCTTGGCAGGCAGCGACGCCGCGCGGCTGCAAAGCATGATTCAGCAACTGGCCGGCAAGCTGGGCGACGTGGGCGCCTGGCCCCGCGAACCCGATCCGGTGTTGTCGCTCGTCGACCGTTATCTCGATCGTTCGCTGGTCGATGAAAACGACGCCCGCAAACGAATCGCCTTGCTGTTCGCCTATGCCCAATACCTGGCGCCGGCGGGCGATTTGTCGTCGCTGGTGCGGGGCGACGCCGCTCGGCTGGTGCGCTTTCTGTCGTGGGCGCAAAACCCCTACATCAAACGGGCGAACGTGGCGTTCTGTCTGATTGCCGAAAAGCTGACCGAAGTCAACGAGCGGCTGGTGCAAAACCCGCACGCGGCCACCATTCACGTGCCGCTGGCCGATCGAGCCGAGCGACTGCGATTCATCGCCGCGCATCGCGCGGCCGAGCCGGCCGAACGCCTGGCCGACATGACCAGCGGGCTGAGCCTGGTGAACCTGAATGTGCTCTTGGCCACGAGCAAGGCCGAGCAAGACCCGGGCGAGGCCAAGCGGTTCGGCCAATTGAAAAAAACTCTCATCGAGCGGCAATGCCAGGGGCTGGTCGAGTTCGTCGAGCCGAAGCACACGCTTGACTTGGTGGTGGGGCACGCGGCGGCCTGCGAGCGGCTGGTGCAAGACGCCAAGTGGATCGGCCAGGGCAGGTTCGACGCCGCCCCGATGGGATACCTGATTACCGGTCCCGTCGGCACCGGCAAGACCTTTCTCGCCGAGTGCTATGCCGGCACGATTGGCATTCCCTGCGTCAAGCTGCGAAACTTTCGCTCGAAATACGTGGGCGAAACCGAAGGCAATCTGGAACAAGTGCTTACCGTGCTGCGGTCGCTGGGACCGGTGGTGGTGATCATCGACGAGGCCGACGCCGCCTTGGGCAGCCGGCAGGCCGAAGGCGATTCGGGCACGTCCAGCCGAGTATTCTCGATGATCGCCAGCCAGATGGGCGACACCAGCTATCGCGGCAAGATTGTCTGGATGCTGCTGACCAGCCGGCCCGATTTGTTGCCCATCGACCTGAAACGGCAGGGCCGCGCCGAGGTACACATTCCGCTGTTTTATCCGCAAGACGACGCCGAGGTGACCGCCATGTTCGCGGCCATGGCTCGCAAGAACAAAATCGCCCTGGCCGCCGATGCTTTGACCGGGCTTAGTTCACCCAAAGACGCCCGTCTCAGCGGCGCCGACATCGAGAGCGTGATGTTAGCCGCGCGGCGAATCGGTCTTACCGCCGGCCGCGATGAAGTGCAACAAGCCGACCTGCGGCAGGCGCTGGGCGAGTTCATTCCGTCGGCTCAGGGCCTGGAGAAAGAGATGCAAGAGATCGCCGCCGTGCTGGAGTGTACGCAGCAGTCGTTCTTGACTCCGGCCTGGCGGACCAAAACCACCGAAGCCGGC
Organism: Pirellulales bacterium; assembly: GCA_036379195.1. GTDB lineage: Bacteria > Planctomycetota > Planctomycetia > Pirellulales > JAICIG01 > JAICLL01. Next base: position 144 of record DASVHB010000149.1, on the reverse strand, counting down.
GGCCGCGCTCGGCTGCAAGAGCGGCTGGTGGCCATCCGGCAACTATTGGAGGAATAGCCCCATGGCGAAAACCAAATCGAAAACCAAACCCGCGAAAACCAATTCCAAGAAGCGCCCGGCGGCGGCGAAGAAGAAATCGGCGGC
>DASVHB010000148.1:0-5222 GCA_036379195.1 Pirellulales bacterium | reverse complement strand
GCAAAAAGATTGGGGGCAAAAAAAAATGGGAGGAGATGTGGGGACGAATAGAGAGATGCGGAGATGAAGAAGAGAAACCTTCACTTCATCCCCCTATCTCGTCACATCCCCACATCTCCCATCTTTTTGCCCTTCATTTTTTTGCCTGCCCCCCTTATGCGAGCGAGCCGGCGGCCAACTCCAGGTCGTCGTAGGTCTCCTCACTGGGACCGTTGGCGATCACGCGCTCCAGGGCGTCGATCACCTCGCGGTCGCCGCCGGCATGCTCGTCGTGGCGCAGCTCGTCGATGGCCTGCTGCGGCGACGCGGCCTTCCGGGCGGGTTGCTCGGCCGTCAAGTTGTCGTAGGCCCGCACCGTCCAAATGATCCGCGTGCCCAGCGGAATCTCGCTGCGCGAGTGCGGATCGTGCCCAACGTCTTCTTCGTGGACCAACAGCGGGCTGGCCCCGCTGAGCACCGAACCGAGCGACTGGATCAGGTCGATACCGCGAAACGTGTGTTGTTCGAGCTTGCCGGAGTCGATCTCCAACGTGCCGACCGCCTTGCGAAACACCTTGGTGGTGACCTCGACGTTGCCGATGTCGTAGAGCAAGGCGGCGATTCGCACGTCGTCGACCGACTTGGGCGGCAGCCGCATGGCGACGGCCACCTTCTGGCTCAGCTCGGCCACGCGGATCGAGCGGGCCTTGAGCCGGGCGTTGGCGCTTTGCAGATAACGCGAAAGCACTTCGACCACGCCCACATAAGCTTCGTGCAGTTCTTCGGTCTTCGCCTTACGCTCGTCGCTGAGCGTGCCCACCAAAATGGCCACCAGGCCAAGCACCGCGCCCCACACGGTCACCACCAGGCCGATCATCAGCGGCGACGAAAAGCTGGCAAACCCCGACATGTTGGTGACCGTCACGATCGAGGCCGACGTGACGCAGAACAACGCCAAAGCCCCGGCGCGATACGTTCCCAAGAAGAACGCGCAAAGCACGACGGGCAGATAAAACAGATTCAGCACGACCAGCTTATAGCCTTGCACCTGATAGAACAGGCAGCTCAAGCCGACGACGACGACCAGCAACATAATCTCGAAGGTATGTTGCAGGCCGCGTTCAGGTTTGCGACGCATGGTTGGGTCTCCAGGTTTCTGGCTGAGATGGTATTTTCAAATGCGGTTGCTGGTGACAACGGTGGCCGCGGCGAGCGGCTCGACGGTTTCGTGGAGCTTGCCGGCACGTCCGTTGCGCGCCGCGGCTTTCGCGGCGGTGGCATATTGCCGGGCGATATCGCGGAACTCGCCCTCGATTTCCAAAAAGATTTCGACAAGCCTGGGATCGAACTGCGTGCCCGACCCGTTGCGAATCAGGTCGGTCGAGGTCTCGTGCGTATACGGTTCTTTGTAGGGCCTGCGCGACACCAGGGCGTCGTAGTTATCGGCGATGGCCACAATCCGCGCGGCCAGCGGAATGTCTTCGCCCTTGAGTCCGGCGGGGTAGCCCGTGCCGTCCCACCGCTCATGGTGAAATAGCGCGATCTCGCGGGCCATTTGCAAGAAGTTCGAGGCCCCCAGGCGGCGCTCGATTTCGGCCAGGCATTCGCCGCCGATCACCGGGTGCTTTTGCACTTCGGTGCGCTCGTGGCTGGTCAGGGCGGCGGGCTTGTGCAGAATGGCGTCGGCGATGCCCACCTTGCCAATGTCGTGCAAGACCGAGCTGGCTTCGATCAGCCGCACGAAGGCGGGCGTGATGATGTCGCGATATTCGGGCCGGCGCCGCATGGCCGCGGCCAGCCGTTGGCAGTACAGCGAAATGCGTTCGACGTGCTCGCCCGTCTCGTGATCGCGCGATTCGGCCAGTTTGGCCAGGCCAAAGATGACGGCGTCGCGCGTCCGCAGCAGGGCTTGCTCGCGGCGCACGGCACGCTCTTCGGAGCGTTCGAGTTCGCCGAATAATTCGTCGTGCAAGCGCTTGCCCGACAGGAACGTGCAGATCGAAAGCAGACCGCTGAGCCACAAAAAAGTCATCAGGCCGACCAGCGGCAACGCCTCGGCAAACTGTTCGGGGGCGATTGCCAGCCTCTGATCGGGGCGATAGACCAGCAAATAGCCGTCGTCGCGCGACAGGCGATATGCCAGGCTGGTGTGGTGGCGATCGCCGATTTGCAACTGGCCCTCGATCGACTCGTTCAGCGGGTTGGCGGTGGGCTGCGGTCGGCTGGTCCAGGCAACGATTTCACCAGGGCCGGGCCGGTCGTCGGCGCCCGCCGACACCCGCACGTGCCATTCGGCATCGACAATCAAGAGTCCGTCGTCATCGGCGAGAGCGGTCGATTGCAGCAACCGGGCGGCTTTGTGCAAGCCGTCGGGTTGCAGCAGGTCGAGCTCGCGCAAGTCGGCGGCCAAGGGCGCCGTCTCGGCGGCCAACTGAGTAGCGGCGTTTTGCTCGGCCGCTCGTTCGACCGTCGACAGGATGTAGCGGTCGTGCATCCAAAGCCCGATCGCAATGCATGCGATCTGCGCGGCGACGCCCACCCCCAGATATGTGACCAATCTGCGCATGCTGCGAATCTTTCTGTGCAGGCCCGGATCCCGCTGCTGAAACATAGAACACGCCTCCGGCCGCCGAAGATGCCCGGGACGGAAGATGCGGAGACAAACGAGGCGGCGCCGCCAACATTCTGTCGGCTATCGCGAAGAGAGCGCGCGATTCTGCGGCGCATGCGGCTTATGCCGCGCATAGAGGGGGGTGCCGGTTAGACAAGCCCCAACTTCCTCGTGTACCAAGAGCCATCCGGCTCTTTGCCCCCTACGGCCGCTGTTGAACAAGCACCCGCGGATCTTCCAATACCAGGAAATGCCCGTGGTCGGCGGTCACAATCACCGCCGTTTCTCGCCAGCCATCGTGGGCCTCGATCCAGTCGGTGATGGCGCGAAAGGCTTCGTCGCCGCTGAGCACGGCGCCGATCGAATTGTCGAGATTGTCGTCATGGTTGGCCCAGTCGACGTCGCCCGCCTCGACCATCAGCCAGAACGGGGCGTCGCGCTCGCCGAGCACGGCCAAAGCCGCCCGAGTCAGGTCGGCCAACGTTGGGTTTTCCGCGCGATCGGCGTCGCTGTAGATTTCTGGGATGATCGAGGCGCCGCTGGGCGGGTTATATCCGCCATCGGCAGTCTGAAAAGGCAGATGCCCGTTGCACACGCCGAAATATCCGAACAGCCGCTTTCGCGTGCGGGCGGCCTGCTGGGCGGCCTCGGCGATGAGCTGTGCGCCGTTGGCGCCGGACCTGCGCAGCGCCACCACATACTCGCCACCGTGTTTCGCGTCGATCTTGGCGAGGTCGTCGTCGGCCAGGCATTTGTTGCCGGGCACAAAGTTTTGCCCTTGCCCGCGGTCTTGCTGAGCGTCTTGTCCCCAGCCCGCTCCGAGCAAGACATCGACGCCGGGCAACGCCTGGCGGTGGGCAACCGATGGCAAGCCGAGCAGATCGCGCGAAAGATCCTGATAGTCGTCGCGCCAGACATTGTTGGCGTAAGCCGCGGCGGGCGTCGCATGGCTGATCGGCACGCTGGTCACGACGCCCACGGCCCAGCCCGCTTCTTGCAGCTCGCGGGCCAGCGGCACCACCTGCTTGCCGTCGATATCGACATTGATCGAGTCGTTGTAAGTTTTGATGCCGCTGGTCAGCGAGGTGGCCGAGGCCGCCGAATCGGTCACCGCCTGCTTGTTTTCCAACGACTGGCCGAGCAAATAAGCGGGATCGGTAGGGGGCGTCCAGGGAGTCTCGCCGCCCCGCCCGGCATCGTAGCCTCCCATGACGGCACTGCCCGAAACGATGATGGTCTGCGCATCGACATCGGCCTTGGTGCCGCCGTTGTGCGGGCTGGTGACGAAAAAGCCAAAATCGGTTTCCACACCGCGGTAGTCTTGAAACGCCAGCCCACTGCCCCGGCCAGAATCGTAAACCTTGCCCGACTTAAAGATGGCCGCCGCCTGGGTGGTCACCCAGTCCATGCCGTCGAACACCATCAAGATGATGCGTTTCTTGCCAGCGGCGACCGCCTGCTTTTGCAGCGTGTAAACATCGGTCTGATCGAAGTAAACTGCGTGCGGGTTGAGCGTCCGTTCGGGCAGGCGGCCATACAGCCGGCGCACTCGCTGCGGATCGCGGTACGGGCTGCCGTCGCCCGACAAACCTTGCAGCGATACGCCGAACGTGTAGATGGGAATCAAGCGGTTCGAGTGCCGTGTCCAGCCGACATATCGCTTCGGATCGATTCCCCAGTGGCCCCATTCGGCGCGCCCTTTGAGCAGGGCCTGCGCTTGCAACTGCCGCAGTGGGTCTGCTTTGTTCTGCAGGGCCGCGTCGGGGAAGGTCAGGATGCGAATGCCGCGAAACTCGAACTGGCCGCCCTGCGTGACCTCTGCCTGCAGACCGATGAAGCCGCGGTCGGGCGTGACGCCGCCGGCGCGCCAGGCGGGTTTGCCATTGATCTCCAGCGCGGCTTGATCGCCAAATACCGAAAGCCGGAAGCGGTTCCACTGGCCGTCGCGCACCAGGCCTTTGCTTTCGGCCCCAGGCAGTCCGCCGACGTTTCCTTCTTTGCCTTGGTGCAGGTTGACTTGATAACGGGTGGGCCAGGGCTTGCCCGGCGGCGGCGCTTCGGCGCGAAAGAAAATGCCCGAATCCCAATCGGCATCCTTACGCGCCTTCCATTCCAGTTCCAGCACAAAATCGCCAAACTGGTCGTTGGTCCGCACCAGCCCTTCGCCCGACGTAAGCACGAGCAACCCGTCTTCCACCACGGCCTGGCAATCGCTGACCCGCCAGCCATCGAGATCCTTGCCATTCAATAAAGATCGCCAGACGCCTGCGCACTGCTGGCCATGGGCAACGCCCACCCTGAGAAAAAAAGCCAAGAGCAAGAGACCCATCAACGTTGAACGGCGCACGTTCGCATTCTCCGAAAAACCATCGAGACCGGATCATGCTAGCCGATACGAGGCGGCTTACCTAGTGTGCAGCGGCACATGTCTTAACGCTGGGTTGCCGCCGATCCTACGTGTGGCAAAGCCGCCCCGGCTGTGGCCCGATCTACGCCGCCGTAGGCGACGAATCACAGCCGGGGGCGGCTGTGCCACATGAGGCCGTAGGGTGCGCAAAACGTACGGTGGTCGCGGCGCGGGTTTGACTCGATTTCTGTTCTCGCAAGATGCCACCGGCTTGCCCGGTGGAGT
>DASVHB010000147.1:0-7325 GCA_036379195.1 Pirellulales bacterium | reverse complement strand
TTGACGACGTCATCACGCTGGCGGTCGATGGCCTGCCGCCGGGCGTCACGGCCACCATCGCCCCGATCGCCAAGGGTCAGCCCCAGGCCACGATTCAACTGGCGGGGCCCGGTTCGTTGGCCGAGGGAGATTATCGGTTTCGCGTGATCGGCTCGGCGAGTTTCCAGAATCAGCCGAAGCAGGTGATTGTTGATAGCGCGGTGCTCCGCGTGGTGCGGCCGTTCGAGGTGTCGGTCGCTCCCGCCGGACCGGTCAAGCGCGGCGCCAATCAAAAAGTGAAACTGACCGTCGCCCGGACGGCCGCGGCGGCCGGCGCGGTGACGCTGCAGTTAAAGAATCTGCCGAGCGGAATGAACGCTCCGGCCGAGATCGCGCTGGCCGAGGGGCAAAACGAAATCGAGGTCGGGATCGCGGCGGCCGCCGAAGCGCCGCTAGGAGACGTTGGAATCTCGGCGGTGGCCACCACCAAGATCAAAGAGAAACAGGTCACGATCGAAAGTCCGGTCGTGGCCCTGGCAGTAGTGCAGTAGCGGCGTTTGGTTTGCCTCGGCCTTACAGCCGCGGTAGTCCCGGCCCTTGCGGCCGGCAATAACAAAACGCGATTGCGATCGTAGCTTGAACGCGCCGGGGCATCGCCAAGGCTCTGCCCCAGCCACCGAGCCGCGAAGGAGACGTTTCTTTCGCGGAGCGAAAGACGACGATAGGTACGTAGGATGACCTTCCTAGGTCGTCCCGTCGGCTTGGACGACCTAGGAAGGTCATCCTACGGAGAGGCTCAGCGGAAAGAAAAATAACAAGAGTCCGTACTACGAGGGATTGGCTATGCGAAAGCGCGACGATCGACGATGCGCGGGGCGATGGAACAGCTTGCTTGGCATGCTGGGCTTGCTTGCAAGTATGGCTTTTCTGCCGAATTTGTGCCCGCTTGCCGCGGCCGAACCGGCTGCCGCCGGTCCAGCGCTCGAGCCGATCGTTGTCGGCACGCCCGAACGCATTGAAGTTTATCCCCCGCAAATCAAGCTGTCGGGCACGCGAGCCAAAATGCAGCTTGTCGTCACCGGCTATTACGCCGGCGGCGGGGTGCAAGATCTGACGCGGACGGCGCAGTTCGCTTCGACCAACGAGCAAGTAGTCAAGCTGGCCGGCGCGCTCGCCATGCCCGTGGCGAACGGCCAGGCAGAAATTGTGACGCATGTGGCGGGCAAAGAAGTGAAAACGCCCGTCGAGGTTTCGGGCCAAGAGCAGACCGAGCGTGTGAGCTTCAACTACGGCACTCTGGCGGCGCTTTCCAAGCAAGGTTGCAACCAGGGGGCGTGCCACGGCTCGCCTAGCGGCAAGGGCGGCTTTCGCATGTCGTTGCGGGCTTACGATCCGGCGGTCGATACGGTGACACTGGTGCGCGAATCGTTCAATCGGCGCACGAACCTGTTCGAGCCGGAAAAGAGCCTCTTGCTGGAAAAGCCGCTGATGCAAGTGGCGCACGGCGGCGGTCAGCGGCTGCACAAGGAAGACGCCAGCTATGCGATCTTGCGCGACTGGATTGCCCAGGGCTGCCAGGTCGACGCGCCCGACGCCCCCACGTGTGTTAAGGTGGATGTCTATCCGCGGCAGCGCATTTTGCACCGCCCAGCTCACACGCAGCAGTTGCACGTGCTGGCCCATTTCTCGGACGGCTCGGTGCGCGACATCACGCAGTTGGCCGCCTATTCCAGTTCCGATGAGGCCGTGGCGACGGTCGATGCGGGCGGGCTGGTGGTCGGCCAGGATCGCGGCGAGGCCGCGATTCTGGTGCGCTATCTCGAGAAAATCGAAACGGCATACATGATGTTTCTCAAGGACGTGCCGGGCTTTCAATGGCCGAACCCGCCGCAGAACAACTACATCGACAAGTTTGCCTTCGAAAAGTTGCAGCAGTTGCAAATCGCGCCCTCCGACGTGTGCACCGACGAAGAGTTTGTGCGGCGCGTCTATCTCGACGTGATCGGCGAATTGCCCACGGTGGCCGAAAGCCAGGCGTTTCTGACCGACACCGATCCGAACAAGCGGACCAAGCTCATTGACACGCTGGTCGAGCGTCCCGAGTTCGCCGACTTTTGGGCCTTGAAGTGGGCCGACCTGCTGCGGCTGCGCAAGAACAAGGTGACGGATAGCGGCGTGCCGAAGTTTCATCATTGGCTGGTTAATGCCTGGCGCACCAACATGCCATACGACCAGTTTGCCCAAGAGCTGCTGACCGCCGATGGCAGCACGTTCGACAATCCACCTGCCAATTATTTCCGCACGGCTAGCGAGACGAACGACTGCACTGAGACTACCTCGCAGCTTTTCTTGGGCATTCGCATCCAATGCGCGAAGTGCCACAACCATCCGTTCGAGCGCTGGACCCAAGATAATTACTACGGCATCGGCGCCTTCTTCAACCGCGTGCAGCGCAAGCCAAGCGCCCGGCCCGAAGAACTGGTGGTGTGGGTGGCCCGCGGCGGCGAAGTAACGCAGCCCCGCACCGGCAAGCAAATGAAGCCCTGGCTGCCGCTGACTGGGGACGCCGAGCTGGCCGGCGAGGCCGACCGCCGGCCGGCCCTAGTCGATTGGCTGGTGCGGCCCGACAACCCGTTCTTTTCCAAGGTCGAGGTGAACCGCATCTGGGGGCACCTGCTGGGCCGCGGCATCGTCGAGCCGGTGGACGACTTCCGCGATTCGAATCCGCCCTCCAGTGCCACGTTGCTCGACGCCTTGGCCCGCGACTTCATCGACCACGGCTTCGATCGCAAGTACATCATTCGCACGATTCTGGCCAGCCGCACTTACCAACTGAGCTCGCGCAAGAATGAGTTCAACCAGGGCGACGTCAAGTATTTTTCGCACGCCAAGACGCGGCTGCTGAGCGCCGAACAATTGCTCGACGCCATTTGCCAGGTGACCAGCGTGGCCGAGAAATATGCGGGCTTGCCCGTGGGCACGCGGGCCACGCAGTTGCCCAGCCCCGACGTGGACAATTACTTCCTGAAGGTGTTCGGGCAGCCCGCTCGTGAGACGGCCTGCCAGTGCGAACGGTCGAGCGAATCGAACCTGTCGCAAGCCTTGCAGATGATTAACGGGCCGTTGGTACACACGAAGGTGCGCGACGAGAACAATCGTTTCCGGCAGCTTTTGAAGGCCGGCAAGACCAACAATGACATCATCAACGAATTGTATTTAGCGGCGTTCGCGCGGCTGCCCAACGAGGCCGAAATGACGACGGCCGTTAACCACATCGCCGCCAGCGGCGACCAGGTGCGCGGTCTGGAAGACGTTTGTTGGGCGCTACTGAATGCGAACGAATTCTTGTTTCAGCACTGAACCGAATGCGGAGTGCGGAGTTCTTGATCGGCAACGGCGTCTGTAGGGAACGCCCTCCGTGGCGTTCCGTGCGGGCCAAACCGACATTATTCCGTACCCGGGCCGAATGCCTTACCGCAGTAGGGTGGGCCGAGCAAAGCGAGTCCCACCATTGGGCGCATACAACCATGAAACTGATCATTGGCGGAAGGTGGGACCCGCAAGCTCGTTCCACCCTACGGCCTGGGGTTATTCGATAGGCAATCAAGCCGGGGCATCGCTTAGGCTCTGCCCCAGCCACCGGGATAGCAGTTTAATTTCCAACAGGAATACTCGAATGCGGCGAATTCTTCTCAGCGCTTTTTCGTTGATCCTCACGCTTGGCGCAATTGCCGCCGCGCAAGAACAGGCTGCGGCCCCGGCGCCGGTCAGTTTCTCGAAAGACGTCGCGCCGGTCTTTCTGAAAAACTGTCAGGCCTGCCACGGGCAAAACGATCCCAAGGGCGATTTCCAGCTCTTCAACTACGCCACGCTGATGAAAGCCGAAGGCGCGGTTTCGCCCGGCAAGCCCGACGACAGCGAGTTGCTGCGGCTGCTTGTCTCGGAAGAAAAAGAAGAGCGGATGCCCAAAGACGCCGACCCGTTGCCCGCCGACAAGGTGGCGCTGGTCAAACGCTGGATCGAAGAAGGTGCGAAGTTCGACGGACCCGATCCGGCGGCCACGCTGGCCTCGATCGTTCCCAAGGAGCCGCACCCGGCAGCCCCCGCCGCATACCCCGCTTTGTTGCCCTTGACCGCGATCGCCTTTCGTCCCGACGGCCAGGAACTGGCCGTGGGCGGTTACAACGAAATCACCATCTGGAACCCGCTCACCGGCGCTCTGCTGCGGCGGATCGGCGAGGTCGACCAGCGCACCTACGGGCTGGCCTACAACAACGATGGCACATTGCTGGCCGCCGCCAGCGGCACGCCCGGCGTTTCGGGCGAAGTGGCTTTGTTCGATCCCAACCAAGGCAAGCTGGTCAAGGTGCTGGGCGGCATGTCGGACGTGGCATTCGACGTGGCCTTCAATCCGGCGGGCAACAAGCTGGCGGCCTGCGCGGCCGACCGCTCGATTCGCATTTGGGACGTGGCCAGCGGCGCGCAAGAGCGCATCATCGAAGACCACGCCGACTGGGTGATGGACATCGCTTGGAGTCCCGATGGCGCCAAGCTCGCCTCGGCCAGCCGCGACAAAACCTCGAAGGTGTTCGATGTGGCCAAGGGCGAATCGCTGGCGACTTTCCCCGGTCACGGCGACGCGGTCTACGGCGTGTCGTTCAACGCCGACGGCACGCAGGTGTTCACCGGCGGGGGCAACCGGCAGATTCACGTCTGGAAACCCGACGATGGCAACAAGATTGGCGACATCGGCGGCTATGGCGGCGAGGTTTACAAGGTGCTGGTGGTGAAAGACATGGTCTATAGCTGCTCGGCCGACAAGACCGCCCGGCAGCACAAGACGGCCGATCGCGGGCAGGTGCGGGCTTTCAACGGCCACACCGATTGGGTGTTTAACCTGGCGTACAACGAGACCACGCAGCGGTTGGCCACGTGCAGCTTCGACGGCGAAGTGCGCGTGTGGAACCTGGCCGACGGCGCGCAACTGGCGGCGTTCAAAGCTTCGCCCGGCTATCCGCCCGCGCCGGCCGCTACCGCGGCCAAGTAAAGATGGTCGGCTTTCGCTCCGCGAAAGCAATGTTATTCGGGGGAGGCGGCCAGGCGGATGCTTGGTGATTCCATGGGGGCGTCGCTTAGCCCGCAATGCGCTCCCGCCGCCCAGGCACGCCAGAACGTGCGCCCCATACTAACCCGAAGCGTAAGCGAGGCTAAGTCCGGTTCTCGTCCTCGCTTACGCCTCGGGTTGGTGCGGGCGGGTGCGCATCGCGGCTTAGACTCTGCCCCGGCCACCGGCTGTCTCGTCGTTCGCTGCACCTGTGCACCTGGAAGGAGCGTTGCTTTCGCGGCGCGAAAGACGACAATACTGGCCATGCCACATTCCTTCGTCGAAGAAACCTTTGGGCTTGGCGGCCAGGTGGCCGCGGTCGTGGGCGGCGCGGGACGCATCGGCAGTGCGCTATGCAGGGCGATTGCGGCGGCGGGGGCCGATCTGGCCATCGTCGATCTCGACCAGCCCGCAGCCGAGCGATTGGCGAAGCAAGTCGGCGAAGAGACGAACCGGCGCGTGATCGCAGTCGCTGCCGATGCCACCCGCGAAGCCCAACTCGCCGAGGCGGTAGCGCAAATCGCCCAACGGCTTGGCCCGCCGCGGCTGTTGGTGAATTCGGCCCAGTTCCGCGGCACGGGTTTTTACTCCTCGAACGTCGAAGATTATCCCCGTGCCGCCTGGGAAAAAGTAATCGAAACCAATCTCACGGCGGTACACCTGGCCTGCCAGGCGTTTGGCCGGGCAATGCTCGCCGCCGGCGGCGGACGAATCGTGAACATCTCGTCGACGTATGGCCTGGTGTCGCCCGACCCGCGCATTTACGGCGCGTCGGGCGTGAACTCGCCAGTGGCTTACGCGGCGGCCAAGGCGGGCGTGGTGAACCTCACTCGCTACCTCGCCATTCATTGGCAGGACAAAAACATTCGCGTGAATTGCCTGGTGCCCGGCGGCGTGTTCGACAATCAACCGGCCGAGTTCGTATCGAACTATTGCGATCGGACGCCGCTGGGGCGGATGGCCACGGCGGAAGATTATCAAGGCGCGGTGTTGTTTCTGTTGTCGCGGGCCTCGGAGTACATGACCGGGGCGGTGCTCTGCGTCGATGGCGGCTGGACGGCGTGGTGAGCCAACGTAGTAGGCACACTCCGTGTGCCGCGACTTCATGCGTTTATGCGTGCCACTGCTCTATCGCGGAAGGGCGGGTTCTGGCTGAAAGCTTGTAGCCGACTCTACTTGGCTCTTCACTGCGGACGGCGCGATTTGGCGGAGAAGCGACGGCACACGGAGTGTGCCTGCTACTTTGCCAGCAACTCCGCCACCAGGGCGGCCATGCCGCGCTCGTCGCCGGGGGCGTAGCCTGTCCACAGGCCGCGGACCACTCCGCCCTGATCGACGACCAGCGTAGTCGGATAACCATGCTCGAACATCCCCGCGCGGGCAAGTTTGTCGCGGGCCTGCCCGGCGGGGTCGGCATAAGCGGCCAAAGAAACCTGCTGCTGGTCGAGCAGCGCCGCGGTTGGCTGGCGCAGGTCATCCACCTGATCGTCGGAGGGTGACCCGCCGCCGCAGGAGACGGCCAGCAGCTTGAAGCGGTCGTCGCCGGCGTAACGCTCGCCGAGTTCGGCGATGTGCGGCAGCTCGGCGCGGCACGGCGGACACCAGGTGCCCCAGAAATTGATCACGGCGACGCGACCTTCCAGGCTTGCGGTGGTGACAGGATCGCCATCGAAGGTCAGAGGGGTGAGTGCCACCGGCGGCAGTCGCTTGCCGACGGACGGGTGCGAGCGGCCCACGCCATGGCCCGCCTGCGTGCGCAGCAACGAAACCAGCAAGAGCACCGCTCCCGCGGCCACCGCCAGAAAGATCCAAAAGAGAACAGGGGACCGGGAATGAGGAATTGGCTCTGAGTCCATCGGGTCGTGTTGCCTGTTTGGATCGGCGAGCAATTGCAGTACTTCCTTGCGCACATCCTCTAAGTTTAGTCCCAGGTTGGTGAGTACTTGCGCCGCGACGCCCTCTTGCTCTCGAATCAAACCAAGCAGCAGGTGTTCGGTGCCGACATAATTGTGGCCGAGGTTTCGTGCTTCTTCCATTGCATATTGGATGGCCTTCTTGGCCCGCGGCGTTCGGGGCAGCCCGCGCATGCGGACCAGTTTGGGTCCGCTTTGAATGAGCTTCTCGACCTCGACGCGAATCATGCGAAGATCAAGATCGAAATGTTTCAAAATGTGGGCGGCAACCCCTCGGCCCTCTTTGATCAGTCCGAGCAACACATGCTCGGTGCCGATGTATTCGTGGT
>DASVHB010000146.1:0-4189 GCA_036379195.1 Pirellulales bacterium | reverse complement strand
CTCGGAACGGAGGCCGATGAGCATGATCTCGCCCATGATCGACGCGATCGGCGTCATCAGCGGCGTAACGTTTGACGGCAATCGGTCGCGGGCAAGCTGCAGCTTTTCCAGCACGATCTGTCGGTCGGTAAAGATGTCGGTGCTCCAATCAAACTCGACCCACACGATCGACAGTCCGATGGCCGAAGCCGACCGCACCCGCTCGACGCCGGTGGCGCCGTTCATCACAGACTCGATGGGGAAAGTGACCAGCGTTTCGACTTCTTCCGGCGCCAGGCCATGCGCCTCGGTCATGATGGTGACCGTGGGGCGATTCAGATCGGGAAAGACATCGATCGGCAATTGCGCCGCCTGAAAGCCGCCATAGAGCAGCAGCGCCAGCGCGATCACCAGCACCGTCGAGCGGTTTTTGAGCGACAGCGCGATAAGTTGATTAAACATTGAACAAGGTCAGTCGTGCGGAGGGCGTTTTTAATCGGTATTAAAAATCGAAATCGGCAGTTCTTACGATCGACGTCTGTAGGGAACGGACTCCGTGCCGTTCCGTGAACTGCTCTTGGCGTTGTTCCGCCCCCCAGCGCTGTTTGCCGAAGGGCGGCGCGACGTCGCGCCGCCCTCTACGGAACGGCACGGAGTCCGTTCCCTACAGACCCCAACCACGGCGCCACCCATTTCGACCTATCAGACACCATAGCGATTCGATCACTCATTGGCTTTGGCCGTTTCTTGCGAACTCGCGACGGCCGGAGCTTCATCATCAACCGCAATTTCAACTTGCGCCAACATGCCTTCTTTCAGCCGCAACTCACGGTTTTCGAGTTCCGCCCAGAGGGCAAGCACCCGGCCTTGTCCGGAAACGACGGGGCTGATGCGTGTGATTCTGCCGTGCGCCAGCAGGCTTGGATCGGCCTCGACGGTGACGCTCACCCGCTGGCCCACGCGCACCCGCGCGGCGTCTTGCTCATAGACATTGGCCTGGGCCCACATAGTCGAAGGGTTTTGCAGCTCAAACAGTTGATCGGCGGGTTGCACCACCTGGCCGATGCCTAATTCGAAATCGGTGACCAAGCCGTCTGCGGGGGCGCGCACAGGTAAGAGCGTGGTCAATTGCTCGGCGGAATCGCCGGCCGCCAAATCGAGCTTGGTGAGCCGCTCGATTTCGGAGGCGTCTAAGCCCAGCAAGGCCAACTGCTGGCCGAGGCTGTCGATCTGGCTGGCCAGCGTGCGTTGGTCCGATTGAAGCTGCCAAATTTGTTGTTTGGTCAAGAGCTTCTCATCGAGGAATCCCTCCAGCCGTTTGAGTGTTAGATTGGTCAAGTCGAGCCTGGCCTGGGCCGCCAATAAATCGAGTTGCAGATTGCGCAACTCGAGACTGTCGATCTCAGCCAGCACCTGACCGGCCTTCACCCGGTCGCCGCGCTCCACCAGAATGCTGGCCAGCCGGCCCTCGACGGTCGATGTGGCAAACTGCTTGCCGGTGGTGGGGGTTTCGATGCGCCCCGGCGTCACGATGCGCTGTGCGCCGGTGATCGCGGCGACACGAGCCACCGCTTTCGCTCGCTCGCCGGTTGCCGGAGCCGCCGATTCCTGCCGCCCCTCTGCAAGCTGATCGACCAAAGCCGCCAGCTCCAGCGCCCCGACCGTCACCACGCGTTGGCCGGGAAAAATACCGTTTTCGATCTCAGCACGGCTGCCACGACGCTGCGCGACCCGCACCGCGCGGCGCTCGTATTTACCATGATTCCGACCGCGTTCGACAAACACATAGTCGCCGTGCGGCCGATGGATGACCGCCTCGGTGGGGCAGACAATCGCCTCGGGCTCGTTGCCGACTTCAATCTCCATGCGGCCAAACATACCTTGCCGAATGCGGCCGCCGGGGTTCTCCATGTCGGCGCGTACCAGAATCGTGCGGGTCCGTTCGTCGAGCTTCAGGCCCACATGGTCGAGCGCGCCGGTCAGCGGGCTGCCCGCAAACGACGCCAGCACCACGCTTACCGGCTGATGTTCGCGCACCCGCCAGGCGTCGCTTTCGAGCACCTCGCCCACGAGCATGATCGTCGTCAAATCGATGATATGAAACAAATGCTCCGCCGGCTCGACCATCTGCCCGACGCGGACGTCGGCCAGCGAGATGCTGCCGGCGATGGGGCTGAGAATCGGCAGCGAACGAATCGGTTCTTTGGTGGCGATGACCTCGTCGATGGCCTCGGCGGCCAGTCCCAAGGCCAGCAGCTTCGCCTTGGTCAGCCGCAGGTTGGCGGTTTTCTCGCGATAGTCGGCGCGGGCCGAGAACAGGACCTTCTCGGCGACGGCGCCCTTGCTGGCCAGGCTTTCCTGCTGATCGAGCAGCCGCAGGGCCAGGTCGTGTTCGGTGGCCGCCTGCACCAACCGCGCTTGCAGCATTTCGAGCTCTCGGCTTTGAATGCTGCCCAACTGCTGGCCCTGTTCGACGCGGTCGCCGGGCTGTGCCTCGATCTGCTCGATCTTGCCCGCAATCATCGCCGAGGCGTAGCCGTGCCGCGTGCAGGGTGCTTCGACGGCCGCGTTGGCCACCACCACGTGCCGCCACGGTTCGAGCGTGACCTTGGCTTTTGTCAGGCCGATGGCTTTTTCGGCGGTCGGCGAGAGCAGCACCAGGTTGCCCTGCACGGTAGCCCCTTTGGAAGGCAGGGCTTCGTGATCGTCGTGCGCACGGGCAATGCCGCGCACCAGAAGGGTGAGGCAAAGTGCGAGAATGATCGGCGATTTTGGATTTTCGATTTTGGATTTTCGATTTTCGCGCGGTGGCCTAAGATTCTTCATGGCTTCTCCTGTGGCACTTTCCGCTGTGAAACTTGGGTCTCGCGTGGAACGCTTTGCAATCGCTCGACGGCGTCGTCGATTGCCTTTTGCCTCGTCGAATAGTCGGGCGCTTGGTGCTCGTCGATGGCCGCATGGATCTCGCCCCACAATTCATTGAGGTCTTCGCTGGCCACGACGACCTGCTCCCAATGGCGACGC
Source organism: Pirellulales bacterium (assembly GCA_036379195.1). Lineage (GTDB taxonomy): Bacteria > Planctomycetota > Planctomycetia > Pirellulales > JAICIG01 > JAICLL01. The sequence goes on along the minus strand of DASVHB010000146.1, from coordinate 1,186 downwards.
GGCACGCCGCTGTCGCGGGCAATTTCGGGCAATCGCCGCAGCACCACGTCGGCCTCGTCGAGCGGGTGGTGCGCCTGCTCCAAATCACCGCTCTCGACCGCCGTCCGAATGGCATCGCGGTACTCAACAATCTGCCGCATCGCGGCCGGATAGTCGGCGGGAAGCTGGACCTCAGCCTCGCCGAGGGGCGCATCGTTTGGCTCCTCTGTCTCGGTGTGCGCCGCGTCGGTCGTCGCCGACGACGGCACCGGCTGGCAGCCAGACAACACCGCCAACGCCATCATTGCCGTCAGATACAACAAAAAGTGGATCATCGATTCGCCGCGTAGAGTAGCAGGCACACTCCGTGTGCCGTAGCCTATTCGCCAAAACCGCCGGCGCAACACGTCGAGCGCGAGGGCAGTCGAGAGAACCAACATGCCGCCGCTAAGTAGGAAGTTTCGGCACACGCAGTGCGCCTACTACGTTGGGCGGCGGGCGGATCAAAGAATCAGATCAATTGCACGCCGGACCGCGCATGGCGCGCGGTATCACACAGCGGCAACGAGGCTACGTCGCGCGACACGCCCACCTGAGCCATCCGCGGAAAGACGTCGCAGCAGGCCGCGCCGATCAATGCGAGATCGGCGAACAGCAGAGGCGAAGGCGCCGGGCTTGCCTCCGCAGCTCCTTGATCGGTCAACCGCGCCAACATGCCGGCCCCGGTGTCAGAGACGCGGGTGTCGGACTTAGGTCCCTTGGGCGCTGGCAGCGTGAACTCCATGCCCAGCCATAGCAGATGGATGTGCTCGGTCACTTCCGTCAACGAAGCGGGCGAAAGCGCCGCAACATGCTCTTGATGTGCCGCGGCCGCATCAAGCCCCGTAACCGGTGGCTCGTGCCAGTGGTGGCTGAGATTCGTCCCGACCGGGTGGGCATGCTGTACCGCCATCGGCAACCCATTGGTCAGCAGCAGTGCCGCCGACAGAGTCACGCACAAGCCGTGATGCAGCAGTCGAAACATGGTCAACGCGATGCTTGGAATTCGCCTCCAGACCCGTTTAATTCTAGCCCATCGCAACTTGCCAGGCAACCGGAGATGTCATCCTACGATTGCCGCTGGCCTACACGTGCCGCGGCAGGTTGCCCTGGGCATCGAACGGCAGATCGCGCAGATCCGACAAAACCTCCAGATCGTCGCGTTCGC
>DASVHB010000145.1:0-2383 GCA_036379195.1 Pirellulales bacterium | reverse complement strand
CTTGGCCGGATCGAGCCGCACGCCAAACCGCCGCTCCATGAACCGCGCCGCGGCTTCCTTGAACGCCGCGATGCCGTTGTCGGCGTAGCCGCGGTTTTCGGGCTTATGAATCTCGGCGGCCATCACGGTCCGTACGGCTTCGTCGGCCGGCTCGTCGTTTTCGCCGATGCCGAAGTCGATCAGCTTGCGCTGCGGATGGTCGGCCAGGGCCTTGCGCTTGGCACGTTTGATCTTCTCAAACTTGTAGATTTCGGTGCCTTTGCCGTAGTTGACGCCGCCGATGCGGTCGGCGAAAAGTTTTTGGAAGTAAGGATCGGGCATGGGGAGGTAATTAGTGGCTGGTGGCTGGTGGCTAGTGGCTGGTGGCTGGTGGCTGGTGGCTGGTGGCAGAGCCCTGGCGATCGTCGGCGGATGAGAGGAGCGGCGATCAATACCGCCAAACCAACAGTACCCGCGCCAACGACCGTTGCGGCAAAAAACGAAAGAGGACACCAAGCGGCGCAACAAAGAGGATTCGGCGTCCGTTGGGACGAGATTCTCCTGCCTGTTCCGGAGTGGACCGCAGCACGCGGTCGATCTCGTGCGCGGCTGTCGTAATTTCCCGCCGTTCCGCAGAAGTGGCATCCATCCAGATTGACGCGAGCCGTCGCTGCGCGGTCGGACTCCAATCAACCGTCATGGAAGCCTTTCTAAATAGGCAAGCAGCTCAGCGGTACTGCAATATGGCTCTTCCTCTTCGATCCGCTGTAGTTCCTCTTCCGATAACTGTGGCTCGCCGCGCCGCTCCGGGCCGTTCGCCGCGGCGCGGTTTTCCGCGGGCAGAAAATGGCCGATAAGTCGCCCCGTCTCATCGCAGAGTACAAGTGGATGAGTTAAATCAGGCAGAAGCCCGCGAAGCGCTTCGTTGACGATAATTCGAGTCATCTAAGACCTCATGCTTTTTTTGGCTCGGGCCGCATCTAAAAGTCATTCTAAGCCGCGTATGGCGGCGCCGCAATTATCAGCGACTGCCGGACGGCTACCAGAATGAACTCCGTTCCATCAACCAAAGAATACCTTCTCCGCCGTTTTGCGGAGCAGCCATTCGCGGTCGCCGGGCGAGAGAAAGTCGAGCCGCTCGCGCACCAGCGCGATCGAGTCGGCATAGGTGTGCCCGGCCTGCACCTGATAGGGGCAGTCGGTGGCCCACATCAATCGCTCGGGACCAAACGCATCGAGCAAGCGGCGAACCGGCGGCGCCAGATCGAGATACGGCGCCTGCTTCTTGCCCAGCGCGTAAAAGGCCGAGACTTTGACGTGCGTGTTGCGATGGCGGGCCAGGCGGCAGAGCCGTTCGACGTCGGCCTCGTGAATGCGGCCATCGATGCCGATTCGCCCGAGATGGTCGATCACCACCGGCGTATCGGGAAATTTTTCGCAGGCGCGGTCGACGGCCTCCAGGGCGTCGGGATTGATCAGATGGCACATGGCCAGCCCATCTTCGCCGCCGCAGCGCCACATGGCTTGCATGCCCGGCCCGTCGAGCCAGCGATCGACCGGCATGTTGCGCGGATAAATGCGAAAGCCGCGCACGCCCTGGCGGGCCAGCCGGCGCATTTCGCCGGCCGGATCTGCCGCCGAGTCGTCGATGACCGCCACGCCCGAAAACACGCCGGCAAACCGCCGCATGGTGTCGAGCATGTACGAATTGTCGAACCCATAGAAGCTCATCTGAATGAGCACCACACGGGCGACGCCGCAGGGTCTGGCGTGCTCGAAGAGCTCTTCGGGCGTGAAGCTGGCCGGCCTCATTTCTTCGCGGCGAAAACCCGCGGCCAGCCGATACCGCCGGGTGTCGGGCGTCCAGACATGCACGTGGGCGTCGATCGCCCCGCTGCTCGGATCGGCCAAGCCGGCGTCATTAGACGCCGATTTCGGCTCGGCAGCGCGTGCGGGGCCATCTTGCATGGCCAGATGCGGGCCGACGACGCAACCCGCCGCAACCAATTGCAGCCATGCGCGACGTGAATAGTCAGAACGGAGGTCGGGGCTGGCAGAGGGAATCATGGCGCGAATACTCTTCGTGGTGAGGTTTTCGCGTATTGTTTCTGCTGCGAGCCTGACGAGCAAGCCTCACCCACCTGCGCTCATAGAGACGTCGCGCAGCGATTCCGGGGCGGCGAGCGCCGCGTCGATGGCCATGCCCAGCTCGTTGGGCAGCACGCGCAGGCGGTGCCCCAGCCGCGAATTGCGGTCGTTCCAAGAGATGCGGCCATCGCGGCCCACGACGAGCACCGTGGGATCGCCATCGACGAGCGACTGGACGCTCTCCACCGCGCCGTAGCCGGTGGGCCAGGGAATTCCTTTCTCGCGGATAAACTGCTCACACTGATCGCGGTCGCAT
>DASVHB010000144.1:0-10849 GCA_036379195.1 Pirellulales bacterium | reverse complement strand
ATTTTGGCCCGACTTCCTAGCCGCCGCCGCAAGGCGTCCGCCACGGCGAATGGCGCCGCACATCGACGCAATGCGTATCGCGCCGCTGCGGATGCCGTGGCACCCTGGCGACTTCGAGCAACAGGTCACCACCATTTCACGCTTGACAGGGCATTACGAAGGTTCGCCTTGGCACGAATCTACCGCCCCCAACGGCGCGCGGCAACCGGCGTCCGTTGCGCAGTTTCAGGTGTCCAATACGCCCAGGTAGGGGCGGCCCTCGTTGAGCGTGGGGCGCTCGGGGCGGCCCTTGTAGGGATAGACCAGCTTCATGTGGTCGAGACCGAGCATGTGCAGAATGGTGGCGTGCAGGTCGTGAACGTGCAGGCGATGCTCGACGGCGTGCAGGCCCAGGTCGTCGGTCGTGCCGATGGTCTGGCCGCCGCGCACGCCGCCGCCTGCCATCCACATGGTGAAGCCGGTGGGATTGTGGTCGCGGCCGTTGCCTTGCTCGCTCATCGGCGTGCGGCCGAACTCGCCGCCCCAGACCACCAAGGTTTCGTCGAGCAGGCCGCGGGCTTTCAGATCGCGCAGCAGGCCCGCCACCGGTTTGTCCATCGCCCGGCACAGCCGGCTGTGGTTGGCTTCGATGTTGGCGTGGGCGTCCCACTTGCTGCCGGGGCCGTGATAGAGCTGCACGAACCGCACTCCGCGTTCGACCAGCCGCCGAGACAGCAGGCACAAACGGCCAAAACTCTCGGTTTCTTTCTGATCGATGCCATACAGCGCGTCGAGCGAGCGGCTCTCGCGCGCGAGATCGACCGCCTCGGGCGCTTCGGCCTGCATGCGAAAGGCCAGCTCGTAACTGGCGATGCGGGCTTCGAGCTCGGTCTGCTCGGGATGGGTGTCGGCGAACTGGCGGTTGAGCCGGTTCAAGTAGTCGAGCTTGCCGCGCTGCCGCGGGGGGGAGATGCCCTGCGGCGTGTTCAGGTTGGGCACCGGCTCGGGGCCGCTTTGCAGCCGCACGCCCTGATACAGCGCCGGCATAAAGCCCGCACTCCAATTGCGCGGGCCGTTGGTCACCTGGTTGGGGCCGTCTTGCATGACAACAAAGGCGGGCAAGTCGGTGTTCTCGGTGCCCAGGCCATAGCTCACCCAGCTTCCCAGCGAGGGCCGCCCGCCAATCACCGAGCCGGTGTTCATCTGGCACACGCCCGAGGAATGGTTGATGCCGTCGCACCAGCACGAGCGGATGACCGCCAGCTCGTCGGCCAATTCGGCGGTGTGCGGCAGCCAGTCGGACACCCACAGGCCGCTTTGGCCATGCTGCTTCCAGGTGCGCGGCGACGCCAAGAGCGGGGCCTTCGCTTCGCCCATGGCGAGAATCACCTTGCCAAAGCTGTCTGGCAGGGGCTGCCCGGCCAACTCGTTCAGCAGCGGCTTGCGGTCAAACAGGTCGATGTGGCTGGGCCCGCCTTCCATGAACAGGAAGATGACGCTTTTTGCCCGCGGCGCCAAATGGCCGGGCTTGGCGGCCAAAGGCAGCGCGGCGCCAGCGCGCGCCGGCGTGGTGGCCGCGGCGGATTGCTGACCGAGCAGATAGGCCAGCGGCAGCGCGCCAAAGCCGGCGCCGGCCCGCAGCAGGAACTCTCGCCGCGTACGGGCGATTTCGATGTGGGGGGGCTGAGGTCCGGTAACGGTCGTTTCACTCGACATACAAAAACTCGTTGGCGTTGAGCAGCACGTGGCAGAAATCGACCCAAGGCTGCGAAGGGGCGGGCTTGGCCTCACTTGCCGGCGGGTCGCCGGCGGCGGCTTGTGCGCGGATGAATGCGAGCGCCGCGGCGGTCTCGGCGGTGGTGGGCCCGCGGCCGAAGACAAGCTGATAGGCCAGGGTCACTCGTCGAGCGTCATCGTGTTCGGCTTCGTCAAAGAGTCGCTGGGCCAGCGCGGCGGCGCGCTCGAGTGTGAACTGGCTGTTGATGAGCATCAGCGCTTGCAGCGGCGTGGTGGTGACGTCGCGCGAGGCGGCGCTGGCGATCCAGAACGGCGCGTCGAACACGTCGAGCAGCGGCAGGCGCGTGTTGCGCATGACGCGCAAGAAGATCGAGCGGCAGGGCGTCTCGTTGGCTGCTCCGGGGCCGGCGGCGATGCGCCGCAGCTCGCCGGTAACGGCATAAAACGCATCGCGAATCTGCTCGGCGTCGAGCCGCCTGACCGTGCCCCGCCAATAGAGCCGGTTCTCGGGGTCTTTGGCGACGCCCACCGCGGCATCGGGATGACTGGACGACTGGCGATAGGTGGCCGACAACAGAATTTGCCGGTGCAATTGTTTGACGCTCCAACTGTCGGCGACGAAGCGGCAGGCGAGCCAATCGAGCAATTCGGGGTGCGACGGCAAACCGCCGAGCTTGCCAAAATCGCTGGAATTGGCGGCCAGCCCCCGGCAAAAGTGATGTTGCCAAACTCGGTTGACCATCACCCGCGCGGTGAGCGGATGGTCGGGACGGGTGAGCCAGGCGGCCAGCGCCGCGCGGCGGCCGGTGCTTTGACCCGAGGCAGGCGGCGAAACCGCGGCGGGTTGATCATCGAGCAGCGTTAGATAGCCAGGCTCAACGGCTGTGCCTTTTTTGGGAATGATGGTTTCCGACGCCACCGGGCCGATTTCCGAGGCGGCCAGCACCTGCGGCAGCGGCTCGGGCTTCAGCTCGTCGAACTGGGCCAGTTCTTCGCGTAACGCCGCCAACTGCTCCTTGGCTTCACCTTTGATTTTCGTGTCCAGGCGGTCCCATTCATACGTCACCTGCCGGAAGGCAAGATCGGCAAGCTGCCGCTCCAGCGGCGTCCGCTCACTCGCCGGCTTGGCGATCATCGCTTGGATTTCGTCGGGAAATTTTTTGACGGCGTCGTGCCGCGCCCGCTCGCGGAACGGCGCTTCGAGTGCCTCGATCTGCTGCCGCACTTGGGCCGATTGCGTTTGCCACCGCGCAAATCGCTCGGCGTGGCGCGCCTGTTGGTCGGCGGCGGCTGCGGGCAGCTTGTCATAGGGCGTCAGGCCGGCGAAGAACGCCCGCAGCCGGAAGTAGTCTTTCTGCAACAGCGGATCGTATTTGTGGTCGTGGCACCGCGCGCATTGCAGACCCAGACCGAGAAACACGTCGCCCGTGGTGTCGGTCAGATCGTTGAGAATGATCTCCCACTGCCCGCGCACGTCGCGGCTGTTGTATTCATAGATGCCGCAGCGCAAAAAGCCCGTCGCCGCGCGGGCTTCGGGATTGTCTGCAAACAACTCGTCGCCGGCCAATTGCTCTTGCACGAAGCGGTCGTACGGCTTGTCGTGGTTGAAGGCGGCGACGACATAATCGCGATAGCGCCAGGCGTTCGGGCGGTAATCGTCGGCGCGATAGCCGTCGGAATCGGCGTAGCGCACCAGGTCGAGCCAGTGCCGCGCCCAACGCTGGCCATATTCGGGGCTGGCCAGCAACCGCTCGATCAGCCGCTCGTAGGCGTCGGGCGAAATGTCTTCGGCAAACGCGCGCGCCTCGTCGGGCGTGGGCGGCAGCCCGGTCAGATCGAAATACACGCGCCGCGCGAGCGTCAGCCGGCTGGCCTCGGGCGCGGGTCTCAAGCCCGCCTGGCTCAGCTTTTGAAAAACGAAGCGGTCGATTTCGTTGCGCGACCAATCGTCGCCAGCCATCAGCGGCGGCTCGGGCGAGCGCAGCGGCTGAAAGGCCCACCACTGCCGGTCTTCGTCGCTGATGGCTCCGCCAGCCGTGGGAACGACCTCGGTGTCGGGCCAGGGCGCGCCAAGCGCCACCCAGCGCGCCAGCACTTCGATGTGCGCGTCCGGCAGCTTGCCGTCGGGCGGCATTTCGAGCGCGTTGTAGCGCACGGCGTCGATGAGCAAACTGTCGTCGGGCTTGCCCGGCACGAGCGCCGGACCCGAATCTCCGCCCGCCAGCAACGTCGAAATGTGATCGACGCGCAGGCCCGATTTCTGCTGCTTCGGCCCGTGGCATTGGAAGCAATGCTCGGCCAAGAGCGGGCGGACTTGCTTCTCGAAGAACTCGATCTGCTCAGGCGTCGGTTGGCGGGGCGGTTGGTCGTCTGCCGTTGCCAGCAACGTCCAGGCGTGGACGATGATGCAAAACAGCACGAAATAGATACATCGAGTCATCTCTGGCTCAATTCTAGCCACAGCACAGCCCGCCGTCGCCTGTTGGGATGGATATCCCCTTGACTTTACTTGATTGGCCGCAATGCGACAAACGCTGAACGTCGTGAACGGTCTCGCAAAGCTGAGTTGGTCGCCCACACCAACCCGAAGCGTAAGCGAGGAAATACCAGGTTCTGGCCTCGCTTACGCTTCGGGTTGGTGCAAAAACACCGCGGCTAGTCAATACGCCTAACTAGCGCCCTTAATGGCCCTTGGTCCCCTCCAACACCCCGCAATGGATCAGCGTGGGCACGATGGGCCGGGGCGTCAGCCCGGCTTCGATAAGCCACCGCCGATACTCGGCGGTGCTGTAGGCCCGACCTTCGGTCAGCGAGAACAACGCCGCCGAATAGAGGGCGATGGGCAACGGTCCGTCGAGCGCGTCGTTGAGAAACACGTCGTGAATCAGCAGCCGCCCGCCCGCGGGCAGGGCCGCCGCCAATCGCCCGACGAGCCGCCGGCATTCGGGCACGTCCCAGTCGTGCAGCACGTTGGAGAGTAGCATGACATCGGCATCGCCGGGCACCGGGTCGTCGAACATGTCGCCGGCCACGCATTGCAACCGATCGGCCACGTCATATTCGGCGGCCAACTCGGCGGCCACCTTGAGCACTTCGGCCCGGTCCCAAACGGCGGCCCGCAGGTGTGGATGCCGACGCAAGCAGGCGATGGCATACATGCCGCTGCCGCCGGCGACATCGAGCAGGTGTCGAGCGCCGTCGAGCGGCAACCGCTCGGCCAGCACTGGCGCGACGTTTTTTGCCCGGCCCGCCAGCGACATCGTCAGGCGCCGGGCGGTCTCGGCGCGGTCCATGGCCGAGCGCACGCCCTGGCGGTAGATGAATGCCGTGCCGCTTTCGTCGTCGCCGCCGCCCGGCGGCCGGTTGGTCCGCAGACGCTCGACCATCGCTAGAACGCCGGGGCTGTCGGCCGCCAGGCCTATGTAGCCGCTCACGTCGAACTCGCCGACGGGCAGCAGGTGCTCGCGGGCCAGCGCGGTGAGTTCGAGCCGGCCTTGGGGGTTGTTGCATAACAGGCCGAACGCGCGGAGCGCGGTGAACAGCACATTGGCCGGGCGTGGCGCCAAGCCAAGCTCGGTTTGCAGTTGCTCTTCGGGCCGCGGCCCATCGGCCAAGCGCGCAAACAGATCGAAGTGCGCGACCGCCGCCGTCAGCAACTCGGTCGCGTAGTTGCCACGAAAGATTTCAAAAATCGGCGTCGGGTCGATCGAGGGGGCGAGCAGCGGCTCGGGCATGGCGAAACTCTCCGATCCGTTTTGACAGGCAAGTTTAGTAAACGCCCCCGCAAAACGTCTGTAGGGAACGCCCTCTGTGGCTTTCCGCGGAAGGCACTGATCGGTCTTCACGAAGATGACCGATACTGGCCCGTGGGATGACCTTCCTAGGTCGTCCATGCGGCTTCCACTGGTTTCCCGGTGGGGGATCTAGGAAGGTCGCCCTACGGATGCCGCAATCTCGGGATTCCCGATTTCGATTGTCAAAACCCCATTAGGGGACCCCGACCGGTTACGACGGTTCTTGGTGGGCCGTGCCCACCCTATGCTGCCACTCACCACGGGCGTGATGACCCACCGCCGCGCTGGCCGCCGCGGGCGCACGCTCGCGCCGCTCGCGGCGACGATAGAGCAGCGTCAAGAACGCCGGCACCAACACCGGCCGCACCACCAAGGTGTCGAGCATCACGCCCAGGCTCAGTGCAAAGCCCAGCTCGAGCATGCCGCGGAGCGTGCCGAACATCATTGAGATGAACGTGCCCGCCATAATCACGCCGCAACTGGTGATGATGCCGCCGGTGCGCACCACCGCCACGCGCAGCCCTTCGACCAGGCCGCGGCGGCGCTGCTCTTCGAGCACCCGCGTCACCAGGTAAATGTTGTAGTCTTCGCCGATGGCCGTCAGAATCACGAACAGAAAGATCGGCACTTTCCAATCGAGCCCGTGAAACGGCTGATACAAAGTCGAGAAGATCGCCTCCGTCGCCCCGATGGTCACCAGGTAGCTGAACAGCACCGTGACGATCAGATAAAAGCAGACCACCGGGCGGCGGAGGATGACGATCAACACGCCCAATACGGCGATGACCGTAAGCCGCTGGATGAGCGTCTGGTCGCTGTCGGTCACGGCTTGCAGATCGCGCACGCCGGCGGTTGTGCCGGCATAGACAAAGCGCGTGCCATACCAGGCCGACGAAGGGTCGTTGGCCAGCTCGGTCAACCGGCGATCGATTTCATCGAGCACGCCGATGGCGTCGAACGAAAACGGGTCGTCCTTGGGGATGACATCGAGCCGAGTGACGTCGCCTTCGAGCTGCGGCGCCTGGGCCAGATAGATCGCCTTGGTGCGCGGATGCCGGGTGATGGCCAGCTTGCGGCGATACTCCGAGTTGAACACGTTGCGCGACTTGCTGGGCTTGTCGCCCAGCGGTTCGGCCAGGCTGCGCACGCTGTCGACGCCCGGCAGGTCATACAGCAAGCGGGTGAGGTCGGCGATCTGGCGTCCGCCGGCGGGCTTATCGAACTCGGCGCCCTCGCGCTCGGCCAAGATGGTGATCGGCCCCAGGTCGCCCGCCGGAAAGTGCTTTCGCAAAAGCCGCAGGCCGATCATGCTCGGGCGATCGGGCCGCAGCTCTTCGGTCAGGTCGTGGCTGGTATGGATGTGCAGGCCGCGATAGGCCAAGGGCGCCATCAGCAGATAGCTGGTGAGCAAGATCAAACCGGGCCGCGCGATGATGCCGCGGCTCAGTCCCTCCCAGAACTTGCCGGCACTGACTGGCTCGTCGTCGGCGGCGTCGGACGGCGCCGGCGTCTCACCGGCAGAGGCGGTCGCCGTCTGCCGAGGAGCGGGCGGCCGGTGCGATTCGGCGAACGGCCAGAACACGATCGGTCCCACCGCCCGCAGCAGTGCGGGCGCCAAGGTGAGGCAGGCCAGTAGTGTAACGGCCAGGCAGAGCGACAGGGCGGGGCCGCTGTTGTGATATTTGCCAAAGTCGGCGAAGACCATTGTGCCCAGCCCCAGGATGGTGGTCATGGCGCTGCCGGCCAGCGCTTCGCCCACGCTGCCCAGCGCCGCCGCCACAGCGTCGGCCTGCTGGCGCCCGTGGTGCAGCTCTTCTTTGAACCGCGAAATCAGAAACAGGCAGAAATCGGTGCCCGACCCGAACAAGATCACGAACACAAAAATCTTGGTGGTCTTGAATACTTTGAAATCGACCCAGCCGAAGCCGGGCAAGTGGTTGAGCTGCGTGGCCGCCGCCACCAGCCCCAGCGAGACCACAATCGACAGCGCGATGGTAATCAGCGGAATGGCGATCAGCACCGGAGCGCGATAGACGAGCAAGAGAATGATGACCACCAGGGCGATGGTGGCCACTTCGGTATTGGCGATGCTCTCTTGGGTGGCGCGCAGTGTGTCGCCGCCGATGGCCGCCGAGCCGGAAATCTCTAACTGCAGGCCCTGGGGAAAATCGGCCCTGTCGCGCACCTCGTCGAGCACCTCTTGCACGGCGTCTAACAAATGAATGTTGTCGATCGCCATGAACTCGTTGGCCACCAGCAGCACGATCAGCGCGGCCTGGCCGTCGCGGCTGGTCAGCTTTTTGCCGATGACCTCGGTGCGCGGCGTCCACAGGCCGACAATCGGCAGATCGGGCCGGCGGTCTTCGTCGAACTTCTCGGCGATGCGGTCGAGCACGTCCAGGTCGTCGCCGGTCAGCCGCCCCTCGGGGCGAATACAGGCGATGACAAGCTGGCTCTTGGCGCGGTTCTCGGGAAAGGCCTCGCGCAGCAGCTTTTCGCCCTGCACGCTGACCATGCGGTCGGGCATGTAGGCCAGATCGCCGTCGTAGGTGATCGAATCCCAGTTAGGGGCGGCCCAGCGGGCCACCGCCACCAAGGCGATCCAGCCGACGATCACCAGCAGCCAATGCCGCGCCACCACTCGGCCGAGACGTTCGTACATCGCCTGCATCAGCAGCCTGGCTGGGGTGGCGGGAAGTTCTTCAGGTGGGCGTTAAATCAACGGTTCTTGATGCTGGTGTCCTTAGATGGTAGCGATTTGGGCCAATTCTGAAAAGACGCAACCTGCGGCGGTGCCCGGTCGATCGGCTGAATGAGCCGAATTAAGAATCGATACGGGTGGTAACGTTTTTTCTGGCGGAGATCGGGAGATGACAAGTAGTTGGCTGAGATGGACGGAAGAGGAGGATTCTATTCATCGCAGCATTTTTTATCTCCCTATCTCCATTCCATCTCCCTATCTCCTTCAAACAGCACCAGAGAATCGCGCAACGGTCGGACTCGCTGCGCTCGTCCCACGCTACGACGCTTTGGAATTATTTCGGCGGTTCGAATGACGCGACCGGATAAGCGTTCTCTCCGTTCCAGACGTGCAGCACGCCGTCGCGGCCGCCGCCGATCACCAGCCGGCCGTCGGAGGTGGCCACCGCCGCGTGCATGAATGACGCGCCTTCGCGGAATGCCCGCACGTCGCGCGGACTGCTGGTGCGGTGCATGCGCACGCTGCGGTCGCCCGAACTGGTCACCAGGTGCTCGGTGCGGCCGACGAACGAGATCGAGGTCACCTCGCGGCGATATTCGCCCAGCCGATACGTGTCGCCCCGCATGGTGCGCACGGCCAGCCCCGTTTCGATGTCCCAGAGCTTGACGGTCTGGTCGCCGCCGCAACTGGCCAGCAGTTTGCCGTCGGGCTGCCAGGCGACGCCAAGCACATGGTGCGTGTGTCCCTCGAACGTGCGAACGTGCGAGCCGTCGGCAACGCGAAACAGCTTGATGGTTCGGTCGGCCGAGGCCGTGGCCAGCAATTGCCCGTCGGGCGAAAAGCGCACGCCGTGGATCGTGTCACGATGCGCGGCGATCATCTCGCGCACCAACTGCCCATCGGCCACGCGGAAGATTTTCAATTGCCCGGACCGCGAGGCCAGCCCGCCGCCGGTGGCCAGCAGCATGCCATCAGGACTGAAATCGAGCGACAGCACGCGGTCGACGAGTTGATCGGGATCGTCCGTGCGTCCAATCGTGCGCTCGAGCGTCCACTGGTTTTCCGTCTGCCAGATAGACACGCGCGGTTCATTGCCGGCGGCGATCAGCTTGCCGCCGGGCGTGAACGCCAGCGAGGTGGCCGCCGCCGCGGGCAGCAATTCCAGAGGCGCGCCCTTTTCCGCGTCAGCAATTTGCAACGCGGACGCGTCGCCGGCCAGCGCAAAGCGGCTGCCATCGGCGGCAAAGGCGACGGCCCGTAGCGGCTTGGGCTGATGTTGCGCCGCTTCGGCAGCTTTTCTTTCGGCTTCGCAGCGCGTAACGGTGGCTTCGGCTTCGGTGACTCTTTGCTGAGCGACGGGCGCCGCGGCTTTGGCGCGCTCCAGAACGGCAGCGGCGGTGGGGATGAAGTTCATCGCCCCTTGTAAGACGTTTTTGGCTTCTTCCAGCTCGCGCTGCGGCTGCTTGGCTTTTTCGGCGGCGTCGCGGGCGGCGCGCTGAGCTTGCTCGTTTTTTTGCGTCGCTTCGCGCAGGGCGGTATTGGCCTGGTTCAAGGCGGCGTCGGCGATTTGCTTTTTCTGCCGGGCTTCGGTCAGGGTTTTTTCGGCCGCGTCGCGCGTGGCGGCCAGGTCTTGGTTCTGATTATCCGCGGCGGCGGCCTCGCGGGCCTGGTTCAAATCGCTGGTCGCCTGGTTGACGGCTTTTTCGGCGTCGGCCACGGCGGTTTGCGCGGCGGTCTTTTTCTCGGTGGCCAGCTTCAGCGCCTCGGCAAACGGCTTGGCCGCCTGCTCGGCGGCGGTCTGCGCCTCGACGGCTTTTTGCGCGTTGGCGGTTTTTTCGGCCACGGTTTTTTCGGCGTGTTCCTTGGCTTTTTGTGCGTTTTCGACCGTGGCCGTCTCGCGCTTCACCTGTTCTTCGGCCTCGCGGTGCTCTTCTTTGCGATAGGCCACGCAGGCTCGGGCATAGTTGAGCGCCGCATCGGCCCGCGGCAGCGACCTGGCCGTTTGCAGATCGCCTTTGCTTTCGGCCAACCGCGCGCCATCGTCGAGGTTCCACAGTCGCGCCACGCCGTTGACGCCGGCGGTAACAGCCCGGCGGCCGTCGGGGCTTACCGCTGCGGCGGCGATCGGCGCGTCATGGCCGAAGCGGCGAATCTGCTCGCCGGTCGCCACGTTCCACAAAATCATCGGCCCGTCTTCGCTGGCCGAAAGCAACCGGTCGCCCGTCGGCGGCACGGCCACCAGCGCGGTGATCGGCTTGTCATGTGCTTTCAGTTCGCGTAGCGGGGCAGGCGGTGCAACCGCGGCATCTGGCTTCACATCGGCCGCGTTCCACAAGCGAATGGCAAAATCGGCATCGGCGGTAGCAAGCTGCGCGCCGGCGTTCACCGCCGCCAGCCGGCGTGGTTCGGCGGGCAACGAGAGCTTGCCGCGCGGCGCGCCGTCTGCCGCGATCCAGGCACGCAGCGTCTTATCGGCACTCGCTGAATAGATCGTGGCGCCGTCGAGCGTGAAGGCCAGTCCATTCACCGCGCCTTCATGCCCGGTGAGCGATCGCATCGCCTGCCCATTCGACAGATCGTGCAGCTCGATGGCTCCTGTCGGCAGGCCGACCGCAAGCAATCGGCCATCAGGGCTGAC
>DASVHB010000143.1:0-5865 GCA_036379195.1 Pirellulales bacterium | reverse complement strand
CCATGGCCAGGCTGCGCTTGTCCCAGTCGCCCGTATTGCTATTGGCAGCGTGTCTGTTATCGGCCTTTGGGGCCATTCTGCTGGTGAGGTAAACCGATGCAACCCGTGATCGACTTGCTGCTCATTGCGGTGCTGGCGCTGAACTTTGTGGCGTTGGGCGTCAGCCGCATCCGCGCGGTGATCACGGCGGTGGCGGTGCAGGGCGTCATGCTCGGCCTGTTTCCGCTGCTCGTGCACAGCGAAATCGAGCCGCGCGGCATGCTGCTGGCGCTGGTCTCGATTGCCCTCAAGGGGGTCATCATCCCGCGGTTGCTGCATCACGCCATGCGCGAGGCCGAGATCCAACACGAAGTGACGCCCGTGATCAGCTTCATGAGCTCGCTGTTTTTGGGGGCGATCGGCACGGGGCTGGCTTTGGAGTTCTCCGACGCGCTTCCGTTGGCTCCGGGCCACGGCGACTCGCTGCTCGTGCCGGCTTCGCTCTCGACGGTCTGGGCTGGCTTTCTGCTGCTCACCACCCGCAAAAAAGCCATCATGCAGGTGCTGGGATACCTGTTGCTCGAAAACGGCATCTTTTTGTTCGGCATGCTGCTGCTGGAGGCGATGCCGTTTCTGGTGGAAATCGGCGTTTTGCTCGACCTGTTTACCGGCGTGTTTGTCATGGGCATCATCATTCATCACATCAGCCGCGAATTCGCGTCGATGAGCACCGAGCGCTTGACGCTGTTGAAGGAATAACGCGATGGCCTATTGGCTGGTTGGATTGCCCTTGATGTTTGCCGCGGCGAGCTTCGCCTGCCAAACCGACCGCTGGCGACCGTGGCTGGTGCCGGTCGGCGCCACGGCACATTTCGCGTTGGTGTTCGCCGCGGTCTTTCCGCCGCCGGGCGCCGCGGCCGTCTCGGGCCTGGGCGGCTGGCTGTTGCTCGACGCGCCGGGCAAAGTGGTGCTCGGCCTGGTAAGCACGCTTTTTCTGCTCTGTTCGTGGTATGCCCCCGGCTACCTCGCCCTGCGCCGCGAGCGGCCCAATCGGATCCTTTGCACCAATGGGTTCGCCACTTTGGCCATGATGACCCTGGTGACGCTCGCTCACCATCTCGGGCTGATGTGGGTGGCCATCGAAGCCACGACATTGGCCAGTGCTCCGCTTTTATACTTCAACCACAACGCCCGTTCGCTCGAGGCCACCTGGAAGTATTTGCTGATCAGCTCGGTAGGCATCGCCTTGGCGCTGCTCGGTTCGTTTTTCTTGGCCTATGCGTCGTTGGCGGCGGGGCTGGAGTCGACGCTGCTGTTCGAGCAACTGGTGGACGACGCCAGCCAGCTTTCGCCCCCCTGGCTACATGCGGCATTCGTGCTGCTGCTGATCGGTTATGGCACCAAAATGGGTTTGGCGCCCATGCACACCTGGAAGCCCGACGCCTACGGCGAGGCGCCAGGGTCGGTGGGCGCCTTGATGGCCGGCGGTGTCACGAGCTGCGCTTTCCTGGCAATCTTAAGGATCTACCGGATTTGCCAGGCCAGCGCCGCCGCAGCGTTCAGCCGCGAGATGATGATCTTCTTGGGCCTGTTATCGATGGCCGTGGCTGCCGCGTTCATGGTCCGGCAACGCGACTTCAAACGCATGCTCGCCTGGTCGAGCGTCGAGCACATGGGCATCCTGGTGCTCGGCATCGGAATCGGTGGTCTGGCGGTTTATGGAGCTCTGCTGCACGCCATCAACAACGCGCTGACCAAGGGCGTGTTGTTCCTTTCCGCCGGCAATCTGCACCGTGCGTTTGGCAGCAAGCTCACCGATGAGGTACATGGAGCGCTAGGCGTGGCGCCACTGTCGGCGGTGTTGTTTCTAAGCGGGTTTTTGGCGATCACCGGCTCGCCGCCGTTTGGCCCTTTCGTTAGCGAGCTAACGATCTTGCGCGCGGCGATGAACGGCGGTCAGTTCGCTGTGGCTGCTTTGTTTCTCACGCTGCTGGCGGTAGTATTCGTCGGCATGGGCGCCACGGTGCTACGTATCGTTCAGGGTGTTTCGACCCAAGAGGCGCCTGTCACCGGCTTTCGCGATCATTTCAGTACGAGCGCGCCAATTGCTGTACTACTGCTCTTGGTGCTGCTGCTTGGGCTTTACATTCCGCCGCCGTTGGAGTCGCTGCTGAGAGAGGCCGCCGCGGTGCTCGAGGTAAGACCATGATTGACGACTGTTTGCTCACGGTTCGGAACGGCCAGGCCGTCGCACGGTCCGAGGTTCCCACTCTGCCCGTCGAAGAGTTTCGCCGCGCGGTGATCGAAACCGTAAGCACGGGCAAAACGATCGCCGCACTGTTTGGCGATGCATCGTCCGAGGGCGCCGTCGATTTCTACGTGGTGCTCGCCGACAACCGCCGCGCTGAACTGCTCGTCAGCAGAGCCCGGCTCGAAGGCGACTCTTTTCCCTCGCTGACGCCCGACTGCCCCCAAGCTCATCTGTTCGAGCGTGAAATCGCCGAGCAGTTTGGCGTGCGTATCGAAGGCCACCCCTGGCTGAAGCCGGTTCGGTTTCATTCGTCCTATCGACCGGGAAGAGATACGCGGGCTCGCTCGAAAAAGAAGCCAGCGGCAGTGGGCGTCATCGATTTTTACCGGGTCGATGGCGACGAAATTCACGAGGTGGGCGTCGGTCCCGTGCATGCCGGCATCATTGAGCCCGGGCATTTTCGCTTCCAATGCCATGGAGAGCAGGTGCTGCACTTGGAGATTTCGCTCGGGTATCAGCATCGCGGTATCGAACGCGCATTGGCCGGTGGACCAACGAAACGCACTATTTCGATGCTCGAAGCGGTCGCAGGCGATACGTCGATCGGCCACGCCACCGCTTATTGCCAGGCCGTCGAGGCGCTGGCCGACTGCCAGGTTCCGATTCGGGCCGATGTGCTGCGCGGCGTGACGCTCGAGCTTGAGCGGCTGGCGAATCACACGGGTGATCTGGGCGCTTTGGCGGGCGACGTAGGTTTTCTGCCCACGGCCTCGTTCTGCGGCCGGGTTCGCGGCGATTTCCTCAACCTGACGGCCCTGATTTGCGGCAGCCGTTTTGGACGGGGGATGGTTCGCCCCGGTGGTGTGGCTTTTGACGTGGACGAACGCCGCAGGTCGCAGTGTCTCGAACGGCTCGATCAGGCGCTGCGCGACGTGACGGTCGCCGTCGAATTGCTCTGGAATTCGGCCACGGTGCAGGCGCGGTTCGAGGGCGCGGGCCGCATTTCGCGCGACGACTGCCTGGCGTTGGGCATGGTCGGCCCCGCGGCTCGCGCGTGCGGAGTACCCGTCGACGTGCGGAACGACTTTCCCGCGGGCATTTTCCGCTTCGTCCAGGCGCCGATCTCCACGTTACCAACGGGCGATGTTTTTGCCCGGGCATATCTCCGCTGGTTGGAAATTGAGCGCTCGGCCCTGTTGATCCGCGAGCAGCTCCAAGCGTTGCCCGAAGGCCCTACGCGCGCGGCTCCGGCGGCGATGGGCGCCGGAAAGCTCGTGGTCTCCCTGGTCGAGGCCTGGCGGGGACAACTCTGCCACGTGGCCTTGACCGATGGGCATGGCCGCTTTGCACGATACAAGGTGGTCGATCCGTCGTTTCATAATTGGGCCGGGCTGGCAATGGCGCTGCGCGACCAACAAATCTCCGACTTTCCGCTGTTCAACAAGAGCTTCAACTTGTCGTACTGCGGGCACGATCTTTAGGAAATCAGCAATGTGGCAAGCCATCCGCGCGCGTTGGACACAGGGACATCGGACGATCTCGTATCCGGCGGGGCCGGCGCCGGCGCTGCCCGATCGCTTCCGGGGCCTGCCGATCGTCGATCGCTCGAAGTGCCTGGATGAATGCCGCTCGTGCGCCGAAGCATGCCCCACCGACGCGATTACCATCGACTCGCGCGGCTTGCGGTTGGATTTGGGGCGATGTTTGTTCTGCGTCGATTGCCGCGAAGCATGTCCCGCGGACGCGATCCAATACACCCAGGATTACCGGCTGGCTACCCGAACGAGAGAAGATCTGCTCTATGACGGCCAGACGTTGAAGCTCGCCGAGGCGCTCGATCGAAAGACGCGCCGTGTGCTAGGGCGGTCGTTGAGGCTGCGTCAGGTCTCGGCGGGCGGCTCGGGCGCCGAAGAAGCTGATTTGAATGTGCTCGGCACGATCGTGTTCGATCTGGCCCGCTTTGGTGTTCAATTCGTCGCCTCGCCACGGCACGCCGACGGCCTCGTGGTCACCGGCCCGGTAAGCGAAAATATGCGGTCGGCCTTGTTGGAGACGTATGCCGCCATTCCGCCACCGAAGCTCGTGATCGCGGTGGGCGCTGAGGCCATTAGCGGCGGCGTTTTCCGCGGACACGGCGAGGTCCACGACGGCTGTGCCAGCCTTTTACCGGTCGACTTGTTCATTCCCGGCTGGCCGCCGCATCCACTGACCATCTTGGACGGGCTATTGCGCTTGCTCGGACGTTTGTGAGCGCCGCATGGTTCACGCATCGTCTGCGATGGTATGATGCGGCATCCGCCAAGACGCGTTTCCGCGGGAAACGACCAGCCGGAAGCTCTGCTCGTTCACCACTTGAACCGATGAACAAGGCTTTTGTCAAAGAACCGGAAGACACGGGCGACCGGCGTTGCCCGCGGTGCGGCTCGTTGGGCGTGGCAGTGGGCACAACGACGCTCGACGCCCAACTGCCGCAGGAAGAGCGCCGCAAGCTGGCCGAGTCGGGCTGGTATTGCCCTTACCCGCGGTGCGAGGTCGGTTACTTCGATCAGTTCGATCGCTGGATTGGGTGCGACTCGCTTTTGCATCCCGCTTACCCCAAAGACCCAACGGCGCCGCTTTGCCCGTGCTTCGGTTTCACCTGCGACCAGGTGGAAGCCGACGTGGCCGAGCAGGGCGCTCGTCGCGTCAAGGAGTTGCTTGCCAAGTCGAAATCGCCCGAGGCACGGTGCGCCACCCTGTCTCCGAGCGGTCAATGCTGCATGCCCGAAGTGCAACGATATTTCTTCCGCCTCCGCGAGCAAGCCTGATGCACGTCGCAAATCGGCAAAAGATTTACGCGATGATGCCTTGGACTCGGGTCGCTCGGCGAACTTAATTAGATCTGCCATGATACCTCTCTATGGTTCAAAAAAGCGGCTCTGCGACGGCTTCTCGCGACGCGATTTGCTGCACATCGGCGGCCTGGGAGCGTTTGGCCTGACGATCGATCTGTTCACGCGGCTGAGCGCCTCGCAGTCGGCGGAGCCGTCGGCCGCGCATTTCGGCCAGGCCAAATCGTGCATCTTGCTGTTCTTGTTCGGCTCGCCCGCCCAGCACGAAACTTTCGACCCGAAGCCGGATGCCCCCGTCGAGATCCAAGGCGAGATGAAGTCTATCGCCACGGTTGTGCCCGACCTGCACATCTGCGAACGATTGCCACGCACTGCCGAGGTGATGGACCGCGTCACGGTGGTGCGGTCGATGACGCACCAATATCCGTTGCACGGTGTGGCCTACGCGCTGACGGGCATGCCCACCTACAACCCGGCGATTGAAGATCTGCCGCGCGACCCGGCACATTGGCCGTTTATCGGATCGCTGGTCGATTTTATCGAGTCGCAACGCTCCGGCGGGCGATTGCCCGAGATCCCGCGCAACATGGGCCTGCCCTGGCTGTTTGGCTCGCGCCCGACCGACAAGCCGCCCTTGTCGGGCCCTTACGCCGCGTTCCTGGGCCGAGCTTACGATCCCGTCTGGACGGCTTACGACGGCAAACCGACGCGCGTCGTCCCCAAGCTCTCGCCCGGCCAGAGCTTCGACGTGCACGACCATTTCGCCGGCGTCGAACCGGGTGGGCGTTTTGGCCTGTCGTCCGA
>DASVHB010000142.1:0-9070 GCA_036379195.1 Pirellulales bacterium | reverse complement strand
TCCGCCGCCACACTTTGGAGGCTGCGGTCCTTGCGGGCGATGACTGCACACCCTGCCAAATCACGAGCCGCGCAATGCGCGATCGCGATCCTTAAACGCAACGGCCGCTCGACAGCGAGAACGTATCGACTTAAACTTGGGGCCGTTGCTGTGATTCAAAATCCGCTCCCCGTACCGCCCCGATGGTTGACGCCGAGAGGTTGAGCCGCGCCTACCAGCTTGCCTGCCGCGAACTGCTGGCGCGTCGCACGGCCGCGGGCCATTGGGAAGGATGTCTGGCTAGCTCGGCTCTGGCGACGGCGACCGCGGTGAGTGCGCTGAGTCTTGCCAAACAACATGCCGGCTGCGAGAAGCCTGAGGAAAACTTGCCTCATCTGGTGGCTGGGGCGGAGCCTTGCCGACCTGGTGGTTCAACTCCGGGGCATCGCCAAGGCTCTGCCCCGGCCACCGAAGAGCGCCGGAAATCCCAGGAATTGATTTTCCGCGGGCTCACTTGGCTGGTGCGGGCGCAAAACGCCGATGGTGGTTGGGGAGATACGGACAAGAGCCTCTCGAATATCGCCACCACGATGCTGGTGCGCGCCGCCTTCGAGTTGGCAGGCGCGGCGCCGCAGCATGCCACGCTGCTCGCACGAGCCGAAGAGTACATCGCGGCGCAAGGCGGCGTGGCCGGCTTGCGACGGCGCTATGGCCGCGACAAGACCTTCGCAGTGCCGATCTTGACGAACTGCGCTCTGGCCGGCCTCACTCCGTGGCGAGAGGTGTCGCCGC
This sequence comes from Pirellulales bacterium, assembly GCA_036379195.1. Classification (GTDB taxonomy): domain Bacteria; phylum Planctomycetota; class Planctomycetia; order Pirellulales; family JAICIG01; genus JAICLL01. The sequence goes on along the minus strand of DASVHB010000142.1, from coordinate 8,299 downwards.
TGCCGTTCGAGTTGGCGTGTTTGCCGCAGTCGTGGTACCGCTTCTTGCGATTGCCGGTGGTGAGCTATGCCGTTCCGGCGCTGGTCGCCATCGGACAAGCTCGCTATTTCCATCGCCTGCCGCTGAATCCGCTGGTGCGGCTGTGGCGCGGGGCCGCGGTGAGACGAAGCCTGCGCGTATTGGAGCAAATGCAGCCGGCCAGCGGCGGATTCTTAGAAGCGACGCCGCTGACGAGTTTCGTGGTCATGAGTCTGGCCAGCATTGGCCAGGTCGGGCATGCCGTGACGCGACGCGGGCTGGAATTCCTTATTCGGTCTGCTCGCCCCGATGGCTCCTGGCCGATCGATACGAATCTGGCCACCTGGGTGACGACGCTGTCGATCAATGCCCTGGCCCATGATCGTGATTCACTTGCGCAATCCGCACCATCGCTCGAATGGCTGCTCGAATGCCAGTGCCATGAGACGCACCCCTATACCGGCGCCGCGCCTGGCGGATGGGGCTGGAGCGATCTGAGCGGCTCGGTGCCCGACGCCGACGATACGCCGGGGGCATTGCTGGCCCTGGCAAAGCTATACGAGGTGTTCAGCCGGCTACAAGGGCCGGGGCTACCGGAAGAGCGAATCGTCCGGGCGGCCCGGCGAGGCATTGTTTGGTTGCTCGATTTGCAAAACGCCGATGGCGGCTGGCCCACCTTCTGTCGCGGCTGGGGTAAACTGCCGTTCGACCGCAGCGGAGCTGACCTGACAGCGCACGTGCTGCGCGCCCTAGCAGCCTGGCGAAATCTGCCATCGCCGTCTGCCGTCGACGACCAAAGGCAGAAACAACGTATCGAGCGAGCGATCGAGCGGGGCTTCGGTTTTTTGTCCCGACGGCAGCAACCCGACGGCTCGTGGCTGCCACTTTGGTTTGGGAATCAGCATCATCCGGAGGAGGAGAATCCGATTTACGGCACCGCGCGGGTATGGTTGGCCTACCACGAATTGGGGCATGGGCAGAGCTCTTCGGCCCGCCGCGGCCGTGGGTGGATTATCTCGCGGCAGCTCGCCGACGGCAGTTGGGGAACCGCCTCTTCTGCCGTCCACACAAGCGATTGCGGCGATAGGTCGAGCGTCGAAGAGACGGCCTTGGCGGTCGAAGCTCTACTCTGTGGCCCGGCAACGCCCGAAGAGCAGCGGGCGATCGAGCGCGGTTTGGCTTGGCTGGTCGAAGCGGTCGAATCGGGCCGGTGGCTGGAAAGCTCGCCGATCGGTTTCTACTTCGCCAAGTTATGGTATTATGAGGCCCTGTATCCGCTGATCTTCACGGTCGCGGCCCTGGGGCGGGCCGTGGCTCGGTCGGCGGACAGCCAGCCCCAAGCCCACCACGTAAACGAACTCTGCGCCTGAACGACTTCTTGAGGCACCCCACCTTGGCGACCGCCCCCGTCGAATCTCAACCTGTTTCGCACTCCGCCGCGGCGCCGGCCAAAAAGCCGCGGCGCCGCAATACCAGTCATCTGAAGCTCGTGCCCGATACTCGCGCCCTGCGTGAGCAGGTGCGGGCGGCATGCGCCCAGACTGCCGAGCGGCTCGATAAGTCGCGCCCCATGAGCAAGGACGAGCTAGAAGCGATTGCTCGGGACGTGTTGGCCGCGCACGACTGGCCCGAAGGCTTTTTGGGTTGGACCATGGTCGAGGTGGCCAGCCAGTTTTGGTCGTCGCAGGTGGCGGCGGTCCCGTTTGAGCGTCGGCTCTTCTTGCTGCCGCACTGCCTGAAACATGCTGAAGGCTGTCCGGCCGACTACGATGAGTTTGGGCTCGATTGCCGCCGGTGCGGTGCCTGTCGCATCGCCGACTTCCGAACCCAAGCCGAAGAGCTGGGCTACAAAGTGCTGGTGGCCGAGGGCTCGCCGATCGTGCTGAAGATTATCGTCGGCGGTTATGTCGACGCGATCGTCGGCGTGGCTTGTCTGAACGTGCTGGAAAAGGCGATCGACAAGATTTTGTTGGCGGGCATTCCTTGCCTGGCGGTGCCCCTGCTCTCGAGCGATTGCCGCAATACATCGGTCGATGAAGACTGGGTGTTCGAGGCGATCCATCGCCGAGACGAAGCGCCCCAAACGCAGACCAAAAGCTACCTGCACCTGATGCGCGCCGCGGCCAGCCTGTTCGAGCCGGAAGAACTGCAACGGCTGGCGCCGCGGCTGCGAGGCGGCCCGACGTTGGCCGAGCGCAACGGACAAGGTCTGCTGGGCGTCGATCCCGTGGCCGGCACCGAGATGATCGCCTACGATTTCCTGGCCAAGGGGGGCAAGCATTCGCGGCCTTTTATCACGTTGGCCGTCTACGATGCGCTGACTGGCGGCCAAGGCGCCGCGGCCGATGGCGCCGAGCATTTGGCGTCCGTGCCCGACTGGGTTAAGCGGGCGGCCCTTTCCATCGAGACCTTTCACAAAGCTTCGCTCGTTCACGACGACATCGAAGACGACGATCCTTATCGCTATGGCGATGCCACGTTGCACCGAAAGTACGGCACCGCCACGGCGATCAATGTGGGCGATTACCTGATCGGGCTGGGCTACCGGCTCATCAGCCGCGACGCCGCCCACATGGGAGCCGAAGCCGCCGCCGACATCGTCGACCGCCTGGCCGACGCTCACTTGAAACTGGCCGAGGGCCAGGGGGCCGAGCTGCTCTGGCGCGACTCGCTGGAAAAAAAATTGACGCCACTCGATGCGCTCAAGATCTACGCGCTCAAAACGGCCCCCGCCTTCGAAGCCGCCATTTATTCAGGCCTGCGACTAGCCGGTCCGCCGTCCGATGCCACCTGGGTGAGTCAGTTCGCGCGAAACCTGGGCGTGGCTTTTCAGATTCTCAACGATCTCAACGATTGGCAAACCGACGGGCACAACAAGCTGATCGCCGCGGGCGACGTGTTGGGCGGGCGGCCGACGGTGCTTTGGGCGCTGGCGCTCGAATCGCTCGATGCCGAACATCGCCGCGAACTGGCATCGCTTGTCGCGGCCGACACGGTTACGGAATCCGTGCTGCACCGTGTTCGCCAGCTCTACACCTTGGCCGGCGTGTTCGATAAGGCGGCCCGGCTGGTGGATAAATACCAGCAGCGCTGCGAGGCATTGGCCGACGCGGTCGAGCCTGAAGAGCTGCGCCGGCTGCTCTATTATCTCGTCGATACGGTTTTGGAACGTCCTGCCGCCGACGAGCCGCAACTGATGGCACTGGCGCTGCCGGGATAACGAATTCCGCGGAAAGAGGCATGTCGACACGCGCGCAACCAGTCATTCCCGATCTGCAAACGCTCACCCGGTTGTTTTATTCATCGTCCGACGCGCTGGGTGAGATTACCGAGGTCGCCGTCGGCGACCTGCCGCACGATTATCGGCAGTTGCTGGCCCACAACGACCATATGACGGTCACGGTCGAGGCATTTCACGGCTCGCCGGTCGATGTGCGGGTGCTCGATCGCCGGATCACGTCGACCCATTACGCGCGCAAAATCTTGTTAACGCGAAAAGCCGATGGCGGCGTGGTGCAATTTGGCATCATGCGCGTCAACTTTGAATATCTGCCGCCTGAGGTGCGCCAGGAGATCGAAGGTGAGCAAACGCCGCTCGGTCGCATTCTGATCGAACACGACATCCATCGCCGCGTGCAGTTGTTCTCGCTGCGAAAAATCGCCATGGGCGAAGAGCTGCGCCGGTTGTTCGCTCACCCGTCGGCCGTCGTGACCTATGGCCGCACGGCGGTCATCGATTGCAACGACGCCCCGGCCGTCGAACTGTTGGAGATTGTGGCGCCGGCGCCAGGCTGATTGACGATGACCGCCGCTTATCGCACCACCCGCCGTGTCGAGTTCCGCGACACCGATGCCGCCGGCATTGTGCACTTCTCGGCGTTTTTCAATTACATGGAAGAGGTGGAGCACGAGTTTTTGCGGTCGCTCGGGCTGAGCGTCTTGATGCGCGACGCCGAGGGCGTGCTGAGTTGGCCGCGAGTGGCCGCCAGTTGCCAGTTTCAGTCGGCCGTGAAGTTTGAAGATGTGCTCGACGTCGAGCTTCGCCTGGTGCGTGTGGGCGAGAAGAGCGTGACCTATGGCTTTTCGTTCGCGCACCAAGGCCGGCCCGTGGCGGCCGGAGAGTTGACGGCGGTGTGCTGCCGGATGGAACCGGGCGCCGCCCCGCGATCGGTCGTCATTCCTGAAGCGATGGCCCGAAAGCTCGCCGCGAGCGGCGACAGCGGATGATGACGTTTCACCGTTGTGATTAAGCGAGGACGCTCACCCTGACGCTTGCCACCCATGCGCGTCGCGGACGGAAATCATCGCCGCCAGGATGCTGTTCCAGGTTTCGGGCTTCATCATCACCGCGTTGGGAAACATGCAGCCGTCCCAACAGATGTGCTGAAACTTTTTGGTGAGCTGGCCCTGGCTGTCGCGCAACCAGTGGCCGGCGTCGCGGGCGATGTTGAGTTTGCCATTGGGGTCATTTGGCAAGCAGTGTCGGCCGGTCTTGTCGTGCGAGCCGGAGCCAAACACCGTAGCGTCGTTCTGGGCCACATGGAAGTCGATCGTCCAGGGGCGCAGAGCGTCGGTCAGCGTGCGCAGCGCGTCTTGCAGTTTTTGCTGGTCGCGCCAGTCATAGCCCGCCGGCAGAATGGCGTCGTCGGGGGCGTTGTAGCCCAACAGGTAAAGCAGCGTGTGGGCCATGTCGGCCTGAAAACCGAGCGTGCGCGGGCGATCGACGGCTTCGAGCAGGCGGACCATCGCCCGCCAACTGTGCATGCCGCCCCAGCAGATTTCGCCCTCGGCGGCTAGCCGCTCGCCGTGGTCTTCGGCCACCGCGCAGGCTTCGCGAAACGTCGCCGCGATTTTTTGCGTGTTTTCGGCGGGGTTTTTGGCCCACTCCGCCGGACTGCTGGCCGAGTCGATGCGCACCACGCCATAGGGCCGCACGCCCAACTCGCGCAGCCGCCGCGCGATGCGGCAACCCTTGCGCACTTGCTCGACGAATTTGCGGCGATCGTCCGCGCCGCCCATCGCCGAGCCGCCGCCGGTGGGCGGCCAGACCGGCGCCACCACCGTGCCAAACACCAGGTTGCGCGAGCGCACCTTGTCGGCCAGTGTTTTCAACTCATCGTCCGAGGCGTCGATATCGATGTGCGGCGCGAACAAGAACAGATCGACGCCGTCGAATTTGGCGCCATCGACTTCGGCGGCGGCCGTCAGGTCGAGCATCGTGTCGAGGTCGATGGGCGGTTCCGAATCGGGGCCTTTGCCGACCACGCCCGGCCAGGCGGCGTTGTGGAGCTTGGGGTAGGAGTTGGGGTGGGGACTCATGCTTGGCTAACTGCTCTTCTTGTTGCTTCTTTTAGTAATTGCCGGCGTCTCAGTTTTTGTCGATGTTGATTCTGACTTATATTTTGCGCTAGCACGCTTCGCCCAGCGAACGAACTCCCGAACCAGCGTGTTTTCGTCTTTTTGGTCAAGCTGATCGACGGCGCGCAGAATGTCGGCTGGTGTCAAGAAAGGAAACGCCACGCTGTGTTGAATTGATTGGTATTTGCGGCGAGTAGCAAGCTTGTTGAACGTGACTTGCCGCCCGTCGTACCGCCATACTTCGGGAATCCGAAGCGAGGCATAAACCTCCATTCGTGAAAGCGTCGAATAGGTGACGTCTACTTCGATCGCAAGATCCGGTGGCGGGGCGCGTCTTAAGTCCAACTTCCGCTTGCGGCTAACCAGCGGTTCGCTAGCCACATAATAGGACTCATCCGGCTGAAGCCCGCGATCGCTTTCCCTTCGGCGCTGCGTAGTCGAGCCCGCTGATTGAATTGGAATGTCAAGCTCGAGTGCCATTGCTTCAATCAGCCGACCGATGAACCGTTTGATCCATTCATGCTCGCGCGACGGCGCCATCATTTCCAAACACCCGCGGTCGAAGGTGTGCCTCAGATAGTGTTCTGGCAATGCCCGCAGAAACGCTTCATATTCGCCCCAAGTAACGCCATAAAGCAAGGAGCGCATCTCCAAAGTACCGCGATCATAGCAATGCCGAAGGTGATGTTCGCCCAATGCCGCAAGAATCTGGTCATACGACTCCCACGAGACACCGTCGATAACGATGTAGGGATCTTCTTGCCGGCTGATTGCGGTTGCCATTGGGATGCGGAATCAAGTTGCCGGAAGGTAATCGCCCACCTTCGGCAAGCTGCGATGCACGTCGGGGCCGAAGTACCTCAGCCCGACCAGCGGCTCGCTGCCGGTGTTTTCGATCTCGACGCCCGCCGTGGCGGCTTCGTGCGTGATAAACACTTCGTCTTCGGTCTCTTCGCCAAAGTGAATCATGGCGGGCGTCTGGAGATTCAGTTTACCCATCCGGCCGCGGCCTTGCACGGTGATCCAGCCGCTGGCGCCGGGGTCTTTCAGTGTGTGCTTGGCGCCAGGTTCGAGCGTCAGCTCCTTGGCGCTGAAAAGCTGCCGGCCGTCGACCGTGCCATACACAATCCAGCGATCGGTGGCGCCGCCGCCCGAGCCACTGGCGTCGACGATTGGCTCCAAATAATTGTGCTCCTTGAAGTGCGTATCGACGTTTTTCTCCCAATCGAGCTGGCCGACGATAAAGTCGAGATCGCGGTGCTTTTCGGGCGGCATGTCTTTGACCAACAGCGACCAGGGCACCTCGCGCCCCTCGACCAGCGATTGATACATGCCGAACACGTCGCTACCCCACTGCGGCTCGTAGGTGCAGAGCGAGCCGGGCGCGTGCAGCACGCCGGGCGGAATCAGCCAGCCCGTGCCCCGCTTCAGCCGATAGGCCCGCGAAAGGTCGAGAATGCCGTTGTCGCCCTTGTGCCAGTCGGCCAGGCATTGGCGGACCTGCTCTTTGGTCGTGCCCGGCTCGAGGCCCATGAAGGTGTAGGCGAAGTTGTTGTCGACGTTGTTCAGTTGCGGCGGGAAGTAATAGCTTTCGGGCTTGCCTTCCTGGCCTACCAGCCTGGCGTCATCGAACCGCTGGTGCATGTGGTGCGGAATCGGCCCCATGTTGTCAAAAAACTTCGAGTACACGGGCCAGCGATGGTACTGCTCGTGCATGGCCTTGCCGATCAGGCGCGGGCCGGCCTCGGACACGGCGTCGCGGAGCGTGAAGCGCTGCCCCTCGCAGGCCACATAGCTCAGTCCTTCGTCGGGCGTGCGGTTCTCGTTAGCGGCTTCGGTGGTGCTGGCAAACCAGCGTTCGTCGATGCCGCCGCGGTGCGCGCCGTAGGCGTACCAATCGGTGGGGGCCAGCTTAATACGCTTGCCCGGATGCAGAAAGCTGCGCGGCACCCAGGTGGGCGTGAGCCGCAGCAGTCCGGCGCCGGCATCGAGAGCTCGATTCAGAATCGTCCCTACGTTGTCCTTGCTGACGATTTTCGACGTAACCATACGGCTGAAACTCCAAACGCGCGAGACAGAGCTGACTGAACTGTTTTAAGCCGGCAGAGGGCGGGTGGCAAGCGGCTGTTGTTGACATTCAGCGCCTGATCGGCTTTGCTCTTAATCACCAGAACGACGTTTCAGATCACGAAAGGATCGCATCGTGGGCGGCGTCACGCAAACCACCGAGCAGGACATCTCGAACCTCGAGCAGATGTGGCGCAACGCCGTGGCCACCGTCGGCAAGGCCATGCCCTCGGTCGCCGTCAGCATCGTTATCTTGCTGGTGTTTTGGCTGGTGGCGGCACTGGTCGCCCGGTTGATTCACCGGGTCGGCGATCGCGCCAAAGTCAATCCCGACGTGCTCGGGCTGCTGGCCTGGAGCGGGCGAGTGACCGTGCTGGCCATCGGCGTGGTCACCGCCTGCGGCACGATGGGCATTGATGTGGGAGCGCTGTTGGCCGGCCTGGGGCTGACGGGCTTCGCCATCGGCTTCGCCCTGAAAGACATCATCTCCAACTGGCTGTCGGGCGTGCTGATTCTGGTGTACGAGCCGTTCCGCCGCGGCGATTTTATTAACGTCGGCGGGTTGGAAGGCAACGTGATTGCCATCGACTTTCGCTACACCAGCTTGCAAAAAGACGACTCGGTCATTCTGGTGCCTAACGCCAATTTGTTTGTCAAAGAGATTATTGTGAAGCGGCGGTGATGCACGCCGCCGGCGACAAGGCCCGGTGGCTGGGGCAGAGCCTGGGCTGCGTAAAATTTGTGACTACGGTCACCCGTGGTTGGTTCCGGTTTTGTTCCATCAAGATGCCACCGGCTTGCCCGGTGGAGTTTCACGTTGGCCGTCTACAAGAGGCGATCCTTCCCAATCGTCTTC
>DASVHB010000141.1:0-6237 GCA_036379195.1 Pirellulales bacterium | reverse complement strand
CTTCCATGTCGCTGAGCGCGGGAGATGCGGTCGCTGGCATACAGCCCCGCCAGCACAAACTCGACGCACGACGCCCGCACCGCCGGGTCGCTTGACGAGTTTACCTCGAACGCCTTGTCCCAGGCCGGCGGTACGCGCTTCAGCCGCTCGGAATAGACCGCCGAAGGCAGCATGTCGCCCACCTCGATCTTCACGCCCTGTCCGAAAATGTGCGAAATTTCCTCCAGCCCATGCTGCTCAACGTATTCCTCAAACACCGTCTTGATGGCCTCGGCCATCACGGCGTCGAGAACCTGCCGCTCAGACAGTTGATGGCTGCCCATCAGGTCGAGCTCCAGCTTGCCCAGCGACGACGAATAAAGATGCCCCAGGTCGCTGATCCGCGGCACGGCGGGCCGTTCGCCTAGCCGTGCCGAGCGGTGCCTCGCGCTGGCCACCATCGTGCGATAGTTGGCGATGCTGAACCGCGCGCTCACGCCCGACTGCTGGTCGATATATTTCGACTTTCGCGCGACGATGCTCATCTCTTCCACAATCTGCCGCATGAAATACGGCACCACCACCGGGAACTGCCCGTCGAAGTCAAGGGCCGCCTCTTGCTCCATGATGACGATGCCCTGATCGCGCTCGCGCGGATAGTGCGTGTGAATCACCGAACCGATGCGGTCCTTAAGCTGCGGAATCACCTTGCCGCTACGGTTATAGGTGGCCGGGTTGGCCGAAAACAGAATCAGCACGTCGACGTCAAACTTGATCGGATAGCCGCGGATCTGGACATCACGCTCTTCTAAGATGTTAAACAGTCCCACCTGCACCAGTTCATCCAGCTCGGGCAGCTCGTTCATGGCAAAGATGCCGCGGTGCATGCGGGGAATCAGCCCGAAGTGCAAAGCCTCTTCGGCCGACATGCTGGTGCCGCCGGCCAGCTTGGCTGGGTCGATCTCGCCGATGATGTCGGCGAACTTGGTGCCCGGCGCCAGCCGCTCGGCGTAGCGGGCCTGGCGCGGCCACCAGGCGATCGGCACGTCGTGCTCCGGCCTGTCGGCCACCAGCCGCTGGCAGACGCTCGAAATGGGCCGATACGGATCGTCGTGTACCGGCGCTTCGGGCAAGTCGATATAGGGAATTTCATCGTCCAAAAACCGCGTCAACAGCCGCATCAGCCGGCTCTTGGCTTGCCCTTTTTCGCCAAGAAAGAGCATGTCGTGCTGGGCGATCAACGCCAGATTGATTTCCGGGATGACGGTGTCTTCATAGCCGACGATGCCGGGAAACAGTTCTTCACCGCCGGTGAGCATCCGCATGAAGTTGTCGTGAATTTCGCGCTTGACGCTTTTCGATTGCCAGCCGCTTGAGCGCAGCTCGCGCAGGTTGGCGGGTTTTGTTTCAGTTGTAGCCATTCGCACGGTGATGAACGATTCGGAGACGTAGAAGCCCGGCCTGCCATCAGCGGGCCGGGCTTGCTCCGATTATAGACCTGCAACCCACCAGGGACAGGGCCGAAGCCGTCAAGCAATTCCCAGCGCGCTGCAACTTTCTTCGTAGCTTTTTTCCAGATCGAGCGGGATGGCCAGATCGTCGGCCAACCACAAGGGCATGGTCGCAAGCGGTTCTCGCAAAGACAGGGTTTGAGCCCAGGCTTCCAACCGCCATTCGTCCGCTTGTTTGGTCATGCGGCAGGCGGCGCAATAAAGCGGCTCCGACCCAACACGCGGATCAGCTTGGCCCACAAAATCAAGTAACTCGGCATAGAGGTTCATCGTGCGCGTCGTGACGACATCGACGATCATGACTGACACGCGCTCGCGCAACAATCCCGCACATTTGGCGATGAACGCCCGACGGCTCTCCGGGCGGTCCTTGTTGGAAGGACTCACGATTTCCACCGCCGCAACTAAACGTGCCCGTCGCCGCCGATCGTAAATCTGCACCTCATAAACCTCCTCGCCGGGCAAGTCGGTGGCAACCACCAGCGTCGGCTGAGGCGGCGCCCAGACGGCAGTCGCCACGCCTCCATTGCCTTCCTCGCGCTGGCGAAAAGTGACGTCGTCGCGCTCGAAGGTAATGACGTCGATTTCCGCGCTTCGTCCCGAATGAACGCGAGGCTCGGCGAAAAAACCCGATGGCAACTGGCGGCGCAGTCCGGCGACGATCATCACAGGCCATGTCGCGTGCATCGCTTCCCAGTGATATTCATCGTCCAGCGGCGAACGAAAATGGTCGCGTAACGGCATCGGAGCGTCCCGGAAAGGAAGTTCGTGACACCTGTTATTCTATCTTGCGTGCTTTGCATCGTCGATGACGAGCGATTATCCTCACGAGATCGTCCGCCATTGGCTTCACGCTCGCGTTTTAGGAGACCCGTCATGCATCGGCAAACAACATCGCGTCGCGCGTTTCTGCGTAAGTCGGCCGCCGTGCTGGCAGCCGCGCCGCTGATCGTTCCGGCCCGTGCCTTGGGCCGCGAGGGAGCGACCGCCCCCAGCGACACCATCAACCTGGGCGTGATCGGCATCGGTCCGCGCTGCACCTACGACCTGAAGGCCATGCTCGGCTTGGCCGACGTGCGGTGCCTGGCCATCGCCGACGTGCAGGCTAGCCGCCGCGACGCCGGCAAAAAACTGGTCGACGAGCACTACGGCAACCAGGACTTGAAGCTCTACCGCGACTTCCGCGAGCTGCTGGACCGCAAAGACATCGACGCCGTGCTGATCGCCACCGGCGACCGCTGGCATGCTCCCGCCTCGATTTTGGCCGCCGAGGCCGGCAAAGACATCTATTGCGAAAAGCCTTGCGGCCTGACGATCGGCCTGTGCCAGCAGCTTGCCGATACGATCGAGCGGACGGGCCGGGTGTTTCAGGCCGGCACCCAACGGCGCAGTGTGCCGAACTTTCAGCAAGCCATCGAGTTGGCACATGGCGGCAAGCTCGGCCAGGTCCACACGTTGTATGCGTCGGTCTACACGCCGTCGCTCGACAACGCCTGGCTCGCCGCCGAACCTACCCCGACTGCCGACGTGGTCGATTGGAACCTCTGGCTGGGGCCGGCCCCCTGGCGGCCCTTCAACCGCCAATACGTGTCGGGCAGGTGGCGCGGCTACTGGGACTTCGATTCCGGAGCGAAGCTGTTGGACTGGGGCGCCCACACCGTCGACCTTTGCCAATGGGCCAACCAGGCTGACGACACCATGCCGCTGGAGTTCGAGCCCCACGACAACACGATCACGGCCACCTACGCCAACGGCGTGAAGCTAGTGCTCGATTTTCTCAACACGCCGTTTGGCGAGCGTCCGGGCTGGGTGCAGCATCTGGGCACTTGTCCGGTGCGGTTTGTGGGCGACGAAGGTTCGGTCGAGACCGGCGACAGCGGCGAGATCGAGGTTTCGTCTGCCGCGTTGAAAAACGATTTAGGTCAGCCGGGCCAAAAGCGGGTGGCCGGGCTCGACGTTTCGGCGCATGCCCGCAACTTTTTCGATTGCGTCCGAACGCGTGCCTTGCCGGCTGCCAATGCGCGGGTGATGCGGCGTTCGCACGTAGCCTGTCACGCGGCGGCACTCTGCTGGATTTTGCAACGCCCCTTAAAACTCGATCCCGTCAAGGAAGAATTCATCAACGACGCTGAAGCCAACGGTCTGCGCACCCGTGCCGCCCGTGCGTGGAGCTGAGGGGCTGGGTGATAGGTGATGAGTGATGAGTGATGAGTGATGAGTGACGAGTGATGAGTGATGAGTGACGAGTGACGAGTGACGAGTGACGAGTGATGAGTGATGAGTGATGAGTGATGAGTGATGAGTTCAGCGGCAGGACCGCGTCCGGCACGCTGTTCCCTGTCCGCTCCTGGCGCCAATATCGATCAAAATCGTTGCATCGCCCCTCCAGCCGGTGTACGATCTTACACGTTGTGGTTGGGGCATGTCGGGGAGGACGGCGATGAAGTGGGGACTTCGCAAGCCATCGCTGCGCGGCCGCATTGCCGCCCGTACTTCGTGGAAGCGCTATGTCCGCCATTCGCTGGGCTTGAAGGCCCCGCGCGGGTTTGGCTGGATCACGAATCCTCGCAAGGCGGCCTACAACCGCCTCTATCGCCGCACCAGCTTTGGCCTCGGCGATCTGTTCAAAACCCGCCGCCGCCGTTCCAGCCAAGCCGGCTGCCTGGTGATGCTGTTCACCATCGCGGCGGCGATGGGCGTTTGCTGCGCGGCGTGGGCGTGGTGTCAGTGACCGACGATGTGGCACAGCCGCCCCCGGCTGTGATTTGCCGCCTATGGCGGCGTCGATCGTCACCGCCATGCGTGATAGACTGGTCTCGTCCAGCATTGAGATTCAGTGAGGCATATATGCCGCGGTTGACCACCATCAACGCCATTGCTCGAAAAAGTCGGCCACTGCTTCTTGTAGTTCTGGTGTGCCTGGCGGGGGCGGCCTCGTCGTTCGCCGCCGACGGCAACCGGCTGGCCTATCTCGACGAAGACAATCCGTGGTATCCGCACCGGGCGTTTGCGAAGCTGACCACGCCGCAGTGGGTGGGCGAAGAGGGCGTCGAGGCGGTGATCGTGTTGGCCATCGACGACATGCGGGGGCACGAAAAGTGGGAAGCCTATTTGCGGCCCATTCTCGAACGGCTGAAGCAGATCGACGGGCGTGCGCCGGTCAGCATCATGACCTGCCAAATCGAGCCGGACGACCCGCACCTGCAAACGTGGCTACGCGAAGGGCTGAGTCTGGAGGTACACACCTACGATCATCCCTGCCCGTTGTTGCAAAAGGGCGATTTCGCCAAGGCCAAGGGCACCTACGATCGCTGCGTTGACCTGCTCAGTCGAGTGCCGAGCAACCGGCCCGTGGCGTTTCGCACGCCGTGCTGCGACTCGCTGAACACCGTCAGCCCGCGGTTTTTTACCGAGATTTTTAACGGCTCGACGTCGGAACTGAATTATCTGGCGATCGATAGCTCGGTGTTCAATTTCTTCACGCCCGACGATGCGAAGCTGCGGCGCGAGCTGGTGCTCGACGAAAAGGGGCAGGGGCGGTTTTTGAAGTACACTCCGTTCGATCGCACCTTCGTCAACCGGATTGACGACTATCCGTACCCCTACGTCATCAGCCGGCTCTGCTGGGAGTTTCCGTGCGTGGCGCCCAGCGACTGGAGTGCCCAGCACTTGCAAAAGCCGAACAACCCGCTGACCGTGGCCGACCTCGAGCGGGCGATCGATGCGACGGTCGTCAAGCAGGGCGTGTTCGACTTGGTGTTTCATCCGCACGGCTGGATTCGGGCCGAGCAGGTCAACCAGCTTATCGACTACGCGGTCGAGAAGTACGGAAAGCGGGTGAAGTTCTTGACGTTTCGCGAGGCGCTGGAGCGGTTGAACAAGAACCTGTTGGCCGGGCAGCCGCTCCGCGATTCGTTCGAGCATGTTGAAACGCGCGAACCGCGCAGTGGGTTTGACAACGGCGTGCGACTGCTCGACTTGAACGATGACGGATTCATGGATGTCGTCATTGGCAACGCGAACGTGCAGCAGACACGTGTCTGGTTGCCCAACGAGCGGCGATGGTCGACCGGCGATTTTCCGATTCAGCTCGTTTCGGGAGTGCCCGATGGCTCGCCTCAAGACGCCGGAGCGCATTTTGGCGTTGGCCCGAACGGCCTGGTTTTTCTGCTGGCGCGCAACGGCGCCTGGGGCGAATCGGAGACCGGGCTTTGGCGTTTCGACGGCCAAAAATGGTCGAGGGATGAACATGGCTTAAATGGGCTGGAATTGGATGGCCAGCCGGTTTACTCGGCAGCCAGCTACGACGATCGCGGCCTACGGCTGCGCGATCTGGATGGCGATGGCGTGAGCGAATGCCTCATCGCCAATCCCAAGCAGCAAGCCGTCTTTCGCTGGGACGAGAAAGAACACGCCTGGCGGCGACTGCCATTCAACCTGCCCGTGGGACTTACCGTCGTCGATGACCGCGGCCGCGACGCCGGCCTGCGCTTTGTCGACCTGGATGAAGACGGCTACGACGACCTGGTGTTCTCGAACGACGCGGGCTATTCCATTCACCTGTTCGAGTCGATGGAGAATGGTTGGTCGCGACACGTCGTCACGGGCAAGCGGCCCGACGACCAACTCGTTCCGCCTTTCGTTTCCGGCGGCACGAACGCCGGGGCGTGGTTCGCCTCGCGGCATCTATGGGTGCAAAACGAGTCGACCGATCGGCTTAATGACTTGGTCGACCGCCGTTCCTACG
>DASVHB010000140.1:0-16314 GCA_036379195.1 Pirellulales bacterium | reverse complement strand
CATCGCGCGCTGTGAATGGGCGAAACGTTGCGGGATCCGTCGGCTTGCCTTGAATCTTCCACATCGGCTAAACTGCTTCCGTCACTACCGCGAAAAGCGCCTCTCGCTCCAAGCTCTGATACGGCCACCAGGTCGTGTGCGTTGGCTCTCCGCCCGAGGTCATTTTAGTTTTACCATGATTGGGTTGGAGCGCCGCCATTGCGATCCAACGCCCAAGTTTCGGCATCAGCGATCGTTGATGGACCGCATCCCCTAGCTCGCGGAACACGGACAGGCCGCATCTTAAACACGCCGGTGCATTCCTGAGCCGTCCGGTTTCCATGTGGCTCGCGAAATCCACTGCCTGCGGCGGATCGTTCTTTACAATCCTGAAAACGTTTCCGTCGCCATCGACGGCATCGGCAGGCGGACAACCTGACGGCCAATTCTTCGGGAATTCCATCACACGATCTGCCGCGAGTTTACGCGGGATTCCCCAACTCTTTTAGCTTACAATGAACAAGTTACGACGGGCAACACGCCCGCTGGGTATGGCCGTAAGATCACGCCGCGGCGGACAACTTCACGGGCAACTGCCGCACCAACTCGCGCCACAGCGTGGGAAGCGTCTGCCGATGGTCGCCGGCAAAATAATAGCTCCGCCCGCCGTCGGCCACGGTGCGCACCAAGATCGTCTTCCAGGGCCGATAGTAATACTGCGGATGCTCTTTGGCCGGCGTGCCCTCGCGGAAATCGCCGGGCAACTCCACCAGGTCGAACACCGCGGTCGTGAAGCGGCAGATCTCTTCGCCTCGCTGCCTGGCCACGTTGCGGGCCATCGACAGGGCTTTCAGATACACCTCGGGTCCGGCCACCGCCGTGCCGATGTTCAAGAAAACGCCGCCTTCGAGCTGCTGCACGCTGTGGGCGAAGATCAGAAAATCGGTGTAGCTGGCCGCGCCCAACGCCGCGCCGTCGCAATTGGCGTGGGCGTGAATAATGTCGTTGCCGATCGCCACGTGGGCGGTGACCGGCACGCCCGTCCGCCAGCCGGCCGCCGCCAGGCTCAGCTCGCGATAGGCGAACCGCTCTTGCTCGATCACGCGTCCCACCGCCTCGCCCAGTCCCCTGCCATGCCGCGCGGCCCCCGCAATGATGTCGTTCAAGCGGCTCGTCTCGCGCCACAGCCCGAACTGGCCTCGCTGAATCCATTTTGGCACGTTTTCGCTGGTGCCGCCGCCCAGGGCCAGCTCGAAATCGTGAATCAGCACGGCGCCGTTGGCCGCCAGGTGCGTAATGATGCCGCGCTCCATCAGGTCGATCAGGTAGCGCGACAGCCCGAGCTTCACCGGATGGGCGCCGATCATGGCGATCACCGGCCGCCCTTGCCGCCGGGCTGCGGCGATCTGCTCGATCAACTCGGGATATTCGGGATGCTGGTAGGTTTCAAACGGCGCGTCGAGCGTGCGGCAATCGGCGGCCAACAAATCGTGCCCGCGTTCGGCAAGCTCGGCCAACCGAATCTGGCTGCGGTCAAAGAGTGGATAGCGGCTCATGGTGAGGAAAATAGGCGAAACAGGGCGTTTTGGCCAAGAGCAATTCTGCTTTGTCCGCACCGATGCTTCTCATTTTTCTGTCAGCCATCCTTTCTGTCATTCTGCGTTCGTCCGGCTGCCCCGCATGCAGGAAAGCCTCTCCTTGTGTTGTATCAAAGGGCTGGCTTGGTGGGTTCTCAGCGGAGTTTTTGCACCCGATCGGGCGCAAGTCCGCAGCCGCAGGTTGCTGGTCGTGCTGTAATTGACGGGGTTCCACGGCCGCGGTGGAAAAACCATGTGGCAATCTATAGGCAATAAGGTGGAACTCTGGTGGTCGCTTATTTCCCTACCGATCGAGAAGCGGTAAAATCACCCGCGCAACCGACAGGGATCGTCGGCACGCTCAAGACCATCTTGAGACGACCCCCCAGCACTGTCGCTGCTGGGCTCCGTTCGGTTCAGAAACCCATGTTTTAGGGGAGGAGCACGTGCCCTTATTGTCTGAAAGTTCGCTCGTAGATTCTGTCGCATCGCTTGAAGACCAGACGACCGCCATCATCAGCGAGCTGATCCATTCGCTGCCCGACCCGACGTTGCTCACCAGCGAAGAGCGTCGCGGGATCATTGCCCGGTACACTTCGGTGCTCGAAGGCAATTTCATTTATTGGATGACGGCGGCGGTCATCGCCGCCAAGGCCGAGCAGTCGCAGCCCATCTTGCTGGAAAACCTGCACGATGAGGTGCGCGACGCCCATCCGCTGATGATGCGCAAGTTTGCGATGGCGGCGAAGGCCTTTCCCACCGATCGCGATTTCTTGGCCGTACACGACGCTCTGACCACGGTGCGCCAGTTCGTGGGCAGGCTCTCGCCGGTCAAGGTGGTGCTGACGATGGCCTTCTTCGAGGGCTTCATTCAAAGGTTCATGCCGTTCCTGGCCGACCTGGCCGCGCAACAGGGCTCGACCGAGATGGAATATACCGACGTCCACGGCGTCTGCGACATCGAGCACACCGCGGAACTCTTCAAGGTGCTGGCCGCCGAGATGGCGCTCGCGCCGCCCGAACCGGAAGCGGACCTCTTCGAGGGAGTGATGCTGCTTCGCACGCTGATCGAGCAAATCCTCCGGCCACAGGCAATACAACTCAGCGCCTGAGGGCTGTAGGGTGGGCATTGCCCACCACGGAATTCACGGTGGGCAATGCCCACCCTACGACCGCACAGGGGAGCGTATGCATGAAGATACGATCGGAGATTTTCGGGCAGATCAAACAAGTTGCGCAAGAGCAGGGGCAGCGGCTCGGGCCGCTCTCCGACGACTTGCCGCTGCTGAACCTGGGTTTGGACTCGTTGGGTTTCGCCATTCTTGTAAGCCGCCTGGAAGCGGTGCTGGGCGTAGACCCGTTCAGCAATAACGAAGACGCGCCCTTCCCGGTGAACCTGGGAGACTTTTTACGCTTTTATGAGAACGCCGTGCAACAGGTTTCCTAGCCTGCGAGATGCGATCGCCGCCGGCGCAACGCCGCGTGGCGATTTGATCGGCGCCGAGCATCGCGTCGCCTTGGGCGATCTGCTCCTGCGCTCGGCGATCGCCTCCGACGCCGAGCAGACGCGCGGGCGATCGGTGCTGATCGCCGCGGCCGATCCGGTGGTCGTGGCGCTGGCGCTGATCGAGTTCGACGGGCTGGCGCGGCGCATGACTCTATACCCGCCCGATCTCGCGCTGGAGCACCTGCCCTACGTGATGCGCCACGCCGAGGTCGACGCGCTGGTCTCCGACGGCAAGTTTTTCAGCGGCGCCTCACTCGGCACGGCGCAACAGGTGTTGTGTACGCCGGCGCTCGTGCCGCGCGTGCGTGCCAGCCCAGAGCGTTTGCCCACCGAGTGGGTATTGCTCACCTCGGGCACGACCGGCCGGCCGAAGATGGTGCAGCACACCTTGGCCAGCTTGACGGGGGCCATCGACGCCAGCCCGTCAAGCACCGAAGTCGTCTGGGGCACCTTTTACGACATTCGCCGTTACGGCGGCCTGCAAATCTTGCTGCGCGCCGTGCTGACGCGTTCGTCGCTGGTGCTTACCAATCCGCAAGAGCAGGTGGGAGACTTTCTGCGGCGTGCCGGAGAAGCCGGGGTAACGCACATTTCCGGCACTCCCTCACACTGGCGGCGGGCGTTGATGAGTCCCGCGGCCGACCGTATTGCGCCACGTTACGTCCGCCTGTCGGGCGAAATCGCCGATCAGGCCGTCCTCAACAGCGTGCGCTCGTTCTATGCCGACGCTGAGATCAGCCACGCCTTTGCCACCACGGAAGCTGGCGTGGCCTTCGACGTGCGCGACGCGCTGTCGGGGTTTCCGGCGAGCGTATTGAGCGGCACGCCCGACGTCGATGTGAAAGTGGTCGATGCCACGCTGTGCGTCCGATCGAGCCGCACCGCCCAGCGTTATCTGGGCGAGAATCCGCCTTTGCTCAAAGACCCGGAGGGCTTTGTCGACACGGGCGACGTGGTCGAGCTGCGCGAGGGCCGCTATTACTTCCAGGGTCGCCGCGACGGTGTGATTAACGTGGGCGGACTGAAAGTACATCCCGAGGAAGTCGAAGGAGTGCTCAACCGCCATCCGCTGGTGCGGCTGTCGCTGGTCAAGAAGAAAAAAAACCCCATCACCGGTGCGCTAGTGATCGCCGACGTGTTGCTCAAAGATCCGTCTGGCCCCGAGGGCGAGCAGGCGTGCGAACTGCAACAGGCCATCCAGCGGTTCTGCCGCCAGTCGCTGGCGCCGCACAAGGTGCCGGCGGCGATCCGCTTCGTGCCCGCGCTGGCCATGTCCGAGACCGGAAAGCTGGCACGCCATGATGGGTAGCGTCATCGTGACCGGCGGAAGCCGAGGCATCGGACTGAGCATCGCTAGCTCGTTGGCCAATGCCGGCTATCGCGTCATGACGGTGGCGCGCAAAGAGAGCGCCGAATTGCGCAGGGCCATCGACGAGGCCGCCCGTGCCGGAAAAGGTTCGATCGGCTTCGCGGCCTACGATTTGGCCGAGACCGACGGCCTGGCTGCGCTCGTCAAGCAGCTTCGTAACGAGCTTGGGCCGGTCTACGCTCTGGTGAACAACGCGGGCATGAGCATCGATGGCACACTGGCGCTGACCGGCGCCGAGCAGATCGAACAGATCGTGCGGCTCAACGTGATTTCGCCGATCCTGTTGAGCAAGTACGTCTTGCGTTCGATGCTGGCCGACGGCCTCGGCGGCCGCATCGTCAATTTGGCTTCGATTGTGGCTTTTACCGGATACAGCGGGCTGTCGGTTTATGGCGCCAGCAAAGCGTCGATGATCGGCTTTACCCGGTCGCTGGCCCGCGAGGTCGGCCCGGCCGGAGTGACCGTAAACGCCGTTGCGCCGGGGTTTGTCGATACTGACATGACGAGGGGAATGACCGAGGAACAGCGTGAGAAGGTGGCGCGGCGCAGTGCGCTGCGCCGGCTGGTCGAGGCCGCCGACGTGGCCGCCGCCGTCGAGTACTTGCTCAGCGACGGCGCCAAGAACGTCACCGGCACCGTCATCACCGTCGACGCGGGGAATACGGCATGAGTGCAATCGCCAGCCAAATCGTTGAAACCCCGGCTCGACCGCGCGCTTCGGTGTCGCGGGCCTGGCTGCGGGCGCTCGAATTGACGGCGTCGATACCCCGCCAGCGCGGGCGCGTGCTGCCCGCGGTCGTCGATGAATTGGGTCAACGGCTGGGCGACAAGCCCGCGCTGCTCGGCGAGCGCGAGTGTTTTAGCTACCACGAACTCGCCGAGCGCTCGCGGCGGTACGCCCGTTGGGCACTCGCACAGGGCGTGGCCAAGGGTGACGTGGTCGGCCTGTTGATGCCCAGCCGCCCTGAATACCTGGCCATTTGGTTGGGTATCACCCGCGTGGGCGGAGTCGTCGCGTTGCTCAACACCAACCTCGCCGGGCAGTCGCTCGCGCGCTCGATCGAAGCGGTATCGCCGAAACACGTCATCGTCGCCGCGGAACTGGCCGAGAGATTCGGCGCCGCCGTGCCGCATCTCGCCGCGCCGCCTCAAGTATGGCTGCACGGCGAAGGGCGCGGCATTGACGAGCAGATCGAGAACCTCGCTTCCGCGCCGCTCGACGACGCCGAGTCGCGCGAGATCACGATCGACGACCGCGCGCTGTTGATCTTCACCTCGGGCAGTACGGGAATGCCCAAAGCCGTCCAGGTGAGCCACGCCCGTGTGATGCAGTGGGGGCTGTGGTTCGCGGGCATGATGGACGCTCAGCCGAGCGACCGGTTGTACAACTGCCTGCCCATGTATCACAGCGTGGGTGGCGTGCTGGCGCCGGGCGCGATGCTGGCTGCGGGAGGCTCGCTGGTCGTGCGCGAGAGGTTTTCGGCGAGCCAATTTTGGAGCGATATCGTCCGCTGGCGGTGTACCGCGTTTCAGTACATCGGCGAGCTTTGCCGCTACCTGCTGCATCGGCCTTACGCCGAGAGTGAGACCGCGCACCATTTAAGGCTGGCCTGCGGCAACGGTCTGGCGGCCGGCGTATGGGAGGCGTTTCAGGAGCGCTTTCGCATCCCGCAGGTACTCGAGTTTTATGCCGCCACGGAGGGAGGACTCTCGCTGTTCAACGTACAGGGCAAGCCGGGCGCCATCGGCCACATTCCTCCGTACCTGGCGCACCGTTTCGCGCCGGCGTTGATTGCCGTCGACATCGACAAGGGCGAGCCGGTCCGCGATGAGAGCGGTCTTTGCGTTCGCTGCGGCGCCAATAAGCCCGGCGAGGCGATTGGCAAGTTGCACGACGACCCGGCGAGCGCAGGCAGCCGGTTCGAGGGCTACACCAGCGCGGCCGAAACCGAGAAGCGAATCCTGCGCAACGTCTTCGCCACGGGCGACGCATGGGTACGGACCGGCGACCTGATGCGCCAGGACGAGAAGGGCTTCTTTTACTTCATCGACCGCATCGGCGACACCTTTCGCTGGAAGGGCGAGAACGTGTCTACCTCCGAGGTGGCGCAAGAACTGTGTGCTTTCGAGGGCATCGTGCATGCCAGCGTGTACGGGGTCGCGATTCCGGGCGCCGAAGGCCGCGCCGGTATGGCGGCCATCGTGTGCGCGGGCAAGCTTGATTTGGCCGCGCTCGACCGGCATCTAGCCCAGCGGTTGCCCGGCTACGCGCGTCCGCTCTTTCTGCGGCTCTGCAGGCAGGCGCAGTTGACCGGCACGTTCAAATACGCGAAGGCCGATCTCGTGCATCAGGGATTCAGCCCGGACCGATGCGCCGATCCGCTCTACGTTTATCATCCCAAGCTGCGCGTCTACGTCGCACTCGACGAGCCGCTGTACCAGGACATCGTGAAAGGAGTTGTCCGTTTATGAGTTGGCATGCTGACACTATCCAGACACTAACCCGAAGCGCTAGTTTTGAAGTTGCGATCTTTACTGCCACGGAGTGGCAACGGAGTTTAGCCGTGGGCGCTAGCCCGCGGAAAACCGGTGGATTTTGATGTGGAAGCCGCGGAGCGGCGGCGGAGAGAACCACGCCCCGCTCTGTCGCCGCTCCGCGGCTTGGCGGGAGGCGCGTAATGGTACCGCGGGCTATCGCCCGCGGCTAAACTCCGCGCACCGCTCCGCGGTGGACCCACGAAAAACGCAAATCAAAAAGTGCTAGCGAGAGAATTCGGCCATTTCATCGCTAGCGCTTCGTGTGATCGGCAACGCAACGTTGAGTCACGACCCGGAAATAAGGTCCCATGCAGATCGACGAGCTACAGCGCGAATACCAGCGGGTCCAGGCCGATCTCGCCGACGGTCCCATCGTTCCCTCGGTTGCGGTGGACGAGATCCGCGGCTATTTAGCGAACCGGTATGACTTCCAGAAAGAGCTGCCGCTCGATGAAGTCGTGCAAGATGCCGAGCGGATGCTTCGTACCTGGCAGGTCCAGGTAACTCATCCGCGCTATCTCGGGCTGTTCAATCCCGCCGTGACGTTGCCTGCGGTGATCGCCGAGACTCTGGTGGCGATGTACAACTCCCAACTGGCCAACTGGCGCACCTCGCCCGCCGGAAACGAAATCGAGCGGCATACGCTGGGCTGGCTGGCGGCCAGGTTCGGCCTGCCAGCAGAGACCATTGCCACCTTTACCAGCGGAGGCTCCGAAGCCAATCTCTCCGCGGTGGCGGTGGCGCTCGCTCATGCGTTTCCGGATTGCGGCGAGCACGGTTTGCGCAGTTTGTCGGCGCCTCCGTCGCTTTATCTCACGGGCGAGGCGCATCATGGGTTCAACAAGATCGCGCAGATCACCGGTATCGGGCGCCGCGCGGTCCGCCTGGTCAAGACCGACCGCCGGCTGAAGCTCGATTTGCAAGACCTGCGCAACCAGGTCCGCCAGGACCGCGAAAACGGCTGGGCGCCGTTTCTGGTCGTCGGCACCGCGGGCACGACCGCGGCCGGCGTCATCGATCCGCTCGCCGACATCGCCCAGTTCTGCCGCGAAGAGAGATTATGGTTTCACGCCGATGCCGCGTGGGGCGGCGCCGCGGTGCTTTCGCCCGCCCTGAAGCACCATCTTGCTGGCGTTGAGCAAGCCGACTCGATCACCTGCGATGCGCACAAGTGGCTCTCGGTGCCCATGGGCTGCGGCATGTTTTTCTGCCGCCACCGCGAGAGCGTGGCGCGCGCATTTCACGCCGACGTAACCTACATGTCGGGCAAGCAATCCGGGCCGGTCTTCGATCCGCTCACCAACTCGATGCAGTGGTCGCGGCGGTTCATCGGACTCAAACTGTTCATGGCCTTGGCCCACCTGGGCGAAACGGGATATGCGGCGATGATCGAGCACCAGGCGCGCCTCGGCAATGTCCTGCGCCAGGCGCTGACCGACACTGGCTGGCAGATCGTCAACGAAACGCCACTGCCGCTGGTCTGCTTTACGCGCGAGCATCTCGACCCGGCTGCTTTTCTGGCCGCGCTGCACCAGCGGCAGATCGCCTGGATGTCCGAAGCCCGCATCGGCGGGGCGCCGGTGCTGCGCGCTTGCGTCACCAACTTCCTCACCACGGAAGCCGATATCCGTCGGATCGTGGCAGAGATGAATCAACTGTTTCAGCAAGGGCTACGATGAAACGCGAAACCATCGCCATTCACGCCGGTTACGAACCCGACGCCGCGGCGCGGTCGGTGGCGGTGCCCATTTATCAGACCGTCGCCTACGCGTTCGACAGCGCCGAACATGCCGCCGCGCTGTTCAACCTGGAAGCCGAGGGCTACCGCTACACGCGCATCGGCAATCCCACCACGGCCGTGCTGGAGCGGCGCATGGCCGCGCTAGAAGGCGGACTGGAAGCCATGTGCGTGGCCACCGGCCAGGCCGCGGTGAGCTACGCGGTGCAGAATCTCACCGGCATGGGCGACAACATCGTCTCGCCGCCGCAGCTCTACGGCACGACACACACGCTTTTCGCGCACATCCTGCCGGAGCAAGGAGTGTCGGTGCGGTTTGCCGAGTCGGACCACCCCGAAGCGATCGAGCGGCTCATCGACGCCCAGACGCGCGCCATCTACTGCGAGAGCGTGGGCAACCCGGCCGGCAACATCTGCGATATCGAGGCCCTGGCCGGCTTAGCGCACGATCACGGCATCCCGTTGGTGGTCGATAACACCGTGGCCACGCCCATGCTGCTGCGGCCGATCGAGTATGGCGCCGACATTGTGGTTCACTCGCTCACCAAGTTCATGGGCGGGCATGGCACAACGCTTGGCGGCGTCATCGTCGATAGCGGCAATTTTCCCTGGCGGGAGCACGCCGCGCGGTTTGCGATGTTTTGCGAGCCCGATCACTCGTATCACGGCCTGGTCTACACCGAGCGTTTCGGTCGGGCGGCGTATCTTGCCCGTTGCCGTAGCCGCTATCTGCGCACCACCGGGGCGGTGCTCGCGCCGCTCAGCGCCTTTCTGCTGCTGCAGGGTGTCGAAACCGCCGCGCTGCGGGTCGAGCGCCACGTGGAGAACGGCCGCAAGGTGGCCGAGTTTTTGCGCGGCGACCCACGCATTGGCTGGATCAACTACGCCGGTTTTCCCGACAGCCGGCACCACGCGCTGGCGCAAAAATACCTCAACGGGCAGGGTTGCTCGCTGATGACGCTCGGCGTCAAAGGCGGCTACGAAGCCGCCGTACGGTTTTACGATGCGCTAAAGCTCATCAGCCGCCTGGTGAACCTGGGCGACGCCAAGTCGCTGGCCTGCCACCCGGCTTCGACCACCCACCGGCAGATGTCGCCCGAAGAGCAACTAAGCGCCGGCGTTTTGCCCGAGATGATCCGCCTGAGCATCGGGATCGAACACATTGACGACATCTTGGCCGATCTCGATCAGGCACTGACCGCAGCCATGTGAACCATGCCAGTCTTCTTGAATCCAAAGCATCCCGATGCAGATCTGTGGTCGGGCCTTAACTGGCCGTTGGCGCGACTCCATGCGCGCAGAAAGCCGCGCGCCACTTCTCGGCGCATCACGCCTCTGCACATTGGCCTGGTCAACAATATGGCCGATGCAGCCATGGAAGCGACCGAGCATCAGTTTCTCGCGCTGCTTGAGGCGGCCGCGGGAGATCGGCCCGTCCGTATCACATTCTTTGCTCTGCCCGAAATCGAGCGGAACTTGGAGGCCCAGCGCCGCGTCGACAGCTTTTACTTTGGCGTTGAGCGGCTTTGGCAGCAGCCGCCCGAACAGTGGCCTGATGGATTGATCGTCACCGGCCGCGAGCCGCTCACGGCCGATCTGCGCGACGAGACCTACTGGCCCAGTTTGAAGCGTCTGCTGGCCTGGACGCAAATGCACTCGCGTTCGGCAGTGTGGTCGTGCCTGGCGGCGCACGCGGCGGTGCTGGCGCTCGACGGCATCGAGCGGGTGCGTAGCCCGCAAAAGCAGTTTGGCATTTTTACCTGTCAGCAAATGGCGCCGCATGACCTGCTCGCCGGCGCGCCCGTAAGCCTGCGGATGCCTCACTCGCGCTGGAACGGGCTGTGCGCCGACCAATTAGCCTCGAACGGATATCAGGTGCTCACGTACAACCGCGCGAGCGGCGTCGATATTTTTGTCAAGCAAGGTCCGGCGTTGTTTGTGTTCTTCCAGGGCCATCCGGAGTATGAGTCAGAGACGCTGATGCGCGAGTACCGCCGCGACGTGGGGCGATATCTCCGAGGCGAGATGGAAACCTACCCATTGCCGCCGGCGCACTACTTCGATGCCGGCACCGAGCGGTCTTTGCGAGAAATGGAAGCCAAGGCAGGCACGTCTCGCCCGGAGCAGCTCGTCGGCGAGGTCTCCGCCGTGCTGAATCGTGCCCAGATCGACAACACCTGGCGCGGCACAGCCACCCTTATCTACCGCAACTGGCTCGATTACCTTTGGACACAGCGGCACCTTCAAGGTAACGCAGGATCAACGGTGGCTGGGGCTCGGCCAGCTTCTGCCCCGGCCACCGGAACCGCTTCGATGCAAAACGAATATGATCTCCGCCAAACATATCGCCCCATTGCGGCGCGCTGATCTTCCCGAATTGAGCCAGTTTCTTGAAAGCGGCTTCGGCGCGTCCGCAGATGCTTGCTGTTTTTCTCCCGAGGTGCTGGCTTGGAAGTATTTTGATGGACCCGGCGGTCGCAGCATGGCCCCCGTGCGCAGCCTGATCGCCCGGTCGGCGGGTAGCATCGTCGGACATATCGGCATTTGTTTCCGCCCGTTGGTCATATCAGGCGAGGCAGCGGCCCCCGTCTCGTCGATGCACGCCATCGACTGGCTGGCCTCGGCGGCCCATCCCGGTTTGGGCGCCTTGTTGATGCTGGAGGCCCTGGCGACGACCAAGACGCAATTTGCCGTCGGCGGAACCTCACGCGCTCAGGCCCTCTTTCGGCGGTTTGGTTTCGAGCGCAAGTCGAAGGTTTCCGTGTTTCGCAAAATCCTCGCACCCCTGCACCGCATGCACGCGGCGGATCGCGGATCGTTTCGCAAATGGGCCGCGACTACCAGGGACGTGGCTTACTTTTCGGTAGCGCGCACGCGGACCGCGCGGCGGACCGTCGAACTGCGCCCGGCGAATACGTTCAGCGCGGAAATCGACGGCTTGCTGCGCCGGTCTACGCTGCGCATGGTAATGTGCGAGCGCGACCACCTGCTGCTCAATTACTTGCTTCGCTATCCACGTCCGGAGTTTTCCGGCTGGACAATTCACGCAGCCGGGCGAACGATCGGCTTCGCCGTGTTGAAGATCACTCCGAGCGGACGGACCCAACTCGGAAGAATCGTGGATTGCTGGCTCGATACCGACGATCCGTCGTGTTGGCGGTCGGCGGTCGCGGCGCTCGTCGATCGACTCCGCGCTCTCTCCGCGGGCGATGTCACCTGCTACGCCACCCTTCCCAGCCTGCGGGCGGCATTGCGCCGCAACGGCTTCTTCAAGTCAGGGCGAAGGTCCGTGTACGTTCGCGACAAGCAGCAGTTGCTTCCCCAAGATCTTCCTCTGGGGCTTTCGGAGTTCGACGCCGACGGCGCCCTGCTTTAACAACTCCCTCGGCAGGCGGCGCTCGCGGGGGTTATCGGCCATTTCTGAATCCGATGATCGCACAACAGCCTCGATTGCGGCGGGCTCCCTTCCAGTAGTATAATCGGCGTGTTGGCGATTCGCAGAGGGCTAGTATGTCCACCACTTCGACTCCGATCACCTACGGCCAGGACGCGTCGATTGCCAGGTTCTCGGTGGCGCGTTACCAGAAGATGATCGAGACCGGCGTCTTGACGCCCGACGACAAGGTCGAGCTGTTGGAAAACTATGTGGTGCTTAAGATGCCGCGCAAGCCGCCCCATGACGGCACGATTGACCTGCTGATGGCTGCAATCGGGCTGCGGCTGCCCGCCGGCTGGCTGCCGCGAGTGCAACAGGCGATTGTTTTTGCCGATAGTCAGCCCGAACCTGATTTTGCCATCGTGCGTGGCACCGCGCGAAGCTACCTGGCGCGGCATCCGGCGCCCGCCGACGTAGGACTGTTGGTCGAAGTGGCCGATTCGTCGCTGCTGCGCGATCAACGCGATAAAGCCCGCATTTACGCGCGCGGAGGCATCGCATGCTATTGGATTGTGAACTTGCCTGACCGCCAGATCGAGGTGTACACACAGCCTTCGGGCCCGTCCGACTCGCCCGATTACGCTTCCATTCAGTTTTACGCCGCTGGCGACCGACTTTCGCTGGTGCTCGATGGACTCGCGGTCGGCACGGTGGCAGTGCAGGACCTTTTGCCGTGATCGCGTTGGCGGGCGGCAGTCGCTTGGCTTCGCTGGGCCGCGCTGCTTCGCCACTACCTCGCTACTTTCACGGAGCGGCAGGCGACCTTAGACCGTCGCGCGTGCGGCGGTTTGATATTCGGGCGAAGCAAAAAAGGCGGCGGCGGCCGACGATGTATCGGCCGTGCCAGCGGCCATCAGGCCCAGCCACGAACTCTGGCCCGCGGCGTCGGGCGAGCGGTGCAAGATCGCCGCGTAATAGGCGCCCACGATCCTCGCGTTCGATTCCGCCGAACTGACGATGGCCTGGACCACTTGGCTGGTCGTGGCGCCGGCCGCCAGCACATTCTGCCAATACTGAAGCTCGGCGCCGCCCGGCGCTCGCCCCAATACGTCGTTATAGATCGACGTGATCCAGGCCGAGGCGCCGGAATGGTTTTGCAAGTATTCCGCCGACGAGAGCATAGCCGCCACCACCGCGCCTTCGCTGCCGGTGGCCACGAGCAGTTGCAGCCAGGCCGCTCGGCCCGCCGTGTCGGACGGGCGGTGCAAATAGGTCAGATAAAACTGGTCGATCTCCTGGCCGCGATGCTCTGCCGAATACCAAAAGTTATGCACGATGGTTTGTGTGCTCACGCCGGCGACAAGCTGCCCCGTCCACGATTGCAGGCCGCCCGAATCGGCGTCGCGGCCCAAAATGGTGCGGTACAGGCCGCGGATAATCGCCGTGCTGACGTCGGCGTTTGGTCCGGCGCCAAAGATGGGGTTCGGCGCGGCTATCGGCGCTACCGAGCTGACCAACACCAGGTTGAACTGGGCCGACGTGGCCGAACTGAGCGAAGCGGCTGATGCTGTGGCGGTCGAGTCGAGCGCCGTGCTCGTCGGTCGCAGCTCGACGAAGGTGGCTACGCCGCCGGTGGCGGCCAGACTGGTCGCGCCGCTGAAACCGCCACCGCCCGACGCGATGGTCAGCGTCACCGTGCCCTGAAAATTGGGATCGACGTTGCCCAAAACATCTTCAGCGGCGGCCACCGCGGTGACCAGCCCACCTAATCCCGCGGCCGGTTGACTCAGGAATACCAGGTGCGTCGCCGTCGTATGGAAGCTCTGCGAAACCAGCGTCGGTACATTGGCCGACGAGGCGGAAAGTGTGTACCGCCCGGCGGCGTCGAGCGTCAGGTTGTTAAACGTCGCCACGCCATTGACGGCGGCCAGGCTCGCGGTGCTTCCGGCGGCAAAGTCGCCGGGGCCATTCGCCGCGAGCGTCACGGTGGCGTTGGTCGAAAACAGAGCGCCGGTCTCGTCGAGTATCTCGACGGCCACGGCGGGGGTGATCGCCGTGCCCGAGACGACGTTCGTCGGTTGCTGGGTGAACAGCAGCGACGCGGCTCCGTGGTTGGTAAGACTGAAGCCCACGGTGTTCGCTTCTGTATCGCCGGCGGTCAGCAGGTAGCTGCCGGCCAACAGGTTGGCCTGCGGAGCGATGCTGGCGTGGCCCGCCCCGTCGATCGTGGCGGGACTGCCGGCAAAGGTGGCGCTGGGGCCGGTTGCCGGCGCAGCGAACCTCACCAGGCCGTTTTGCACCGGCTCGCCAAAGGCGCTGGTGACGGTCACGGTCAGAGCGGCGAAGTTGGCGCCCACGTTCGCCGTCTGCCCACTGCCGCTGGTGGCTGCCAAAGTAAAGCCGCGAGATTCGAACGCTCCGATATCGGCCGCGCCCAGGCGATTCACCCCGCGCTGGTCTTGGGCAGGGGCGTCGGCGGTGCTGCCGGCGTCGATGGCCGGGCTGCCCGGCAGCAGGGCCAAGGTTGATGTCGCTCCGCCGTAGTTGGCCAGCGGCGACAACAAGGGATCGGTGTTGCCCAGGTCGCCGGCGGCGGTCAGGTTGCCGGTGCCATCGCTGCTCAGGTTGTGGCCAAGCGAAATCAGCGTGCCGCTGGCGTTGCTCACGAATTGGCTGGTGGTGTTATTGGCAACCAAAGTATTGACGTATTGCACCGTGCCCCCGTACGCACTGACTGATCCGCTATTCGGATCGTTTGCGGTATTGCCGGTAATGGTGCAATTGATCAGGTCAATTTCGCCAGGGACCGTATCGACCTCCACAATGCCCGTTTGGCTTCCGCTGGCGGTGTTGCCGTAGAACGTGTCGTTGGTGAATACTCCGGGCGTGGCAGGATCGTATTCGACCGCCCCGCCATACGCGGCGCTGTTGCCGTTGAACGTGCTATTGCTGGCGGTGACCACGGAGCTTCCTGTACTCCAAATGGCGCCGCCAGAGCCGGTGATGGCTTCTGCCTGGTTGCCCGAGAAGGTGCAGCCGACGATGGTGAGCGTAGCGTAATTGATAATCCCCGCGCCGTCGGCGGCGGTATTGTTCGAGATCGTGCAATCGGTGAGCGAAAGCGTGCCGTTGTTCTGGATGCCGCCGCCGTCGGAGGCGCCTGCATTGCCGCCGGTTATGGTCAGTCCGGTCAATGCGACTGTGGTGTTGGAATCGATATTCAATATCTCGATGGCGTTGCCGCCGCTGATGGCGAGCCCGCCGGCCAACTCGGTGGCGTCGATGGCCAGGTCTTTGCCGATCTCCAGCGTGGTTCCCACACCGCCGCCGCCCGCCGACAGGTCGATGGTTCCGCCGGCGATGCCCGACGACAGCAGCACGGCGGTGCCTGTCGGGGCCAGGCCGATCGCCTCGCGCAACGATAGTTGCCCCGAGCCATAGTTGGCGTCGTCGTTGTCGGCGGTCGTGTCGGCCATAATCGACTCGACCGCGCCGATATCGACGGTGCCATTGAGCGTGCGCGCAATGCCCCGCGCGTCGGTGGCGGGCAAATTGCCGGCCGCGTTATCGCCCGCGTTGATTGCCGGGCTCGTAGCCAGCGGCGCCATGGTTTGGACGATTCCGCCATTGTTTTGCAATGGGCCGAGCAGCGGCTCGGTGTTTGGCTGATCGCCGGCGCCGCTGAGGTTGCCGGTGCCGTCGCTCGAAATATTGTGGCCCAGCGAACTCAGAGTGCCGCCGCTGGACGAGACGAATTGCGAGCCGGTGTTGTCGGCCACGATGGTGTTGATGTAGCTGGCCTGCCCGCCGACGACGTTCACGGCGCCGCTGGCGCCTGTGCCTGAGGTGTTGCCCACAATCGTGCAATTGGTCAGCGACACCGCGGCGCTGGGTGTCACCTGAATGACGCCGGTCGCGGTCCCGGTGGCGGTGTTCCCATGTAGCGTGTCGTTGATCGCTAGCAGGGTGAGATTGGCAGATTCATCCTGAACGACGGCGCCCTGGTCAGCGGTGTTATTCTCGAAGGTAGAGTTGGTGATGCTGGCCGAGGTGGCGGCGGCTGCGATCCAAATGGCGCCGCCTTTGGTGGCGCTGTTGCCCGAGAACGTGCAGCCATCGAGCGTCAGCGAGCCGAAGTTTGCCAGTGCGCCGCCGCCCCAATTGGTATTGGTCGCCTGGCAATTGGTGAAGTTGCAATCGGTGACGGTGAGCGTGCTGCCGTTGCCGTTG
>DASVHB010000139.1:0-11732 GCA_036379195.1 Pirellulales bacterium | reverse complement strand
TTTGACGACATTCCCAGGGACTCGCTTCCCGGATTCAGAACCATGTTATTGCCCGCACTCGAGCCCGAGTTAATCGACTTGGAGGGTCGCGTGCGAGAGCTCGACAAAGATCAATTGACTTTCGAGTTGCGTGAGATCAATGGTGGTGCGTCATCGCAACGATTTGTGTTTGCTGAACCACTGCGCAACGACGTTTATCAAGCGTTTCATGATGAAGTCCGCGTGAAGCTCGCTGGTTGGAAATTTCCGGGTAAGAGCGTTCTCACCGCGGAAGCGATTTCTCGAGCTTCCTGAAAACAATGGTCCCACCATGCTGATGCAGCGCAAGTCTGTGCGAAAACTTGCATCGGTGGGGCTGATCATGGCGCTCGGCTTGACGAGCGCGTCGTTGGGCGACGAGCCGGCGGCAAAGAATCGGGCTCCATCGGTGATGCGATCGGCGGCGCGGCCGCGTGCCCGCTATACCGACGGGCGATTGCCTGCCCGCGACCCGCCGCGGCGGCCCGGCAGTCTGGATGCCTGGGGCGACGAACACTTCTTTCACGATTGGCACATTCAGCGCAACGCCCTATCGGGGCATTGTCGCTTGCTCGATGGCCTGGGCCAGCGGCACGCCTGGGGCACGTTCGACGAGTGCCTGGCGCGGCTGGAGGCGATTCGCCGCCAGCACCGCCTGCCGCCGATGCGTGGCACGGCGGTCGTTGTGTTGCACGGGCTCGACGGCTCGCCCGAAACCATGCGCCCCCTAGCGGCATACCTCGGCGCCAGCCGCGCGATGCACGTATTCAATTTCGGATATCCCAGCCGGCGAGGTGAACTTGCCGACCATGCGCGCGCATTGGCCGGCGTGGTCGAGCATCTCGACGAGATCGATCAATTGCACGTCGTCGCCTTCGGACTGGGAAACGTGGTGGTGCGGCGCTGGCTGGCCGATCGGGCCGAGGCCGACGGGGCGCAACCGTCACAGCCTCCCTTGCGGCGGCTGGTGATGCTGGCGCCGCCAAACCAGACCAGCGGCTCGGCCCGCGACGACCTGGAAATGTTGGTGAGCGTGCTGGGCTTTTCGGCGAAACAACTCGACGGTGGCTGGGAATCGCTGGCAGCGCAACTGGCGGTTCCCCGTTGCGAATTCGGCATCCTGGCCGGCGGCCGCGGCGACGAGCGGGGATTAAGCACGCGGCTGTCGGGCGACGACGATGGCGCATTGAGCGTCGCGGTGACGCACCTGGACGGAGCTCGCGATTTTCTCGTAGTACCGGTCGAGCATGCCCAGTTGGCCAGCGACCGCCGCGTGCTCGCCGCTACGCTAGAGTTCCTGAAAAGCGGCTCGTTCGCAGGCGAGCAGGGCGACACGAACCCGAAGCGCTAGCGATGCGAAAGCGAATGACGACTACGCCGAACGGACACGGGCTTTCGCGCAGCGAATTCCACCGTTACTTGGTAAGGGGATAGTGGTGGTGTCCCTCACCGCCGTCGAACAGCGGACTGTGCTCGTCGCCGCGCGCGGCGATGTAGGCGATCAGGTCCAGAATCTCGTCGCGTGAAAGCTTGTCGAGCAGCCCTTTGGGCATGATCGACGTTTTGGCTTTCTCGCGCTCGTCGATCTCCGACTTTTTGAGCACCACCGGCTCAGCTTTGGCCAGCGGGTTTTCGATCACTTTTACGGTGTCGGCGGTCTCTTCCAGAATCAGGCCGGTGATGGTTTTGCCCGAGTCGGTAATGAACGTGTACGTCTGGAATTTTTCGTTGATCTGCGCCGAAGGATCGAGAATCTCTTTCAAGATATCGAACGGTTGGTACTTTGCTTCCAGCTTCGTCAGATCGGGGCCGATTTGGTTGCCCACGCCGCCCAGCTTGTGGCAGGCTGAGCAGCTCGCCACTTGAAACATTTGCTTGGCGCCGGCCAGCGAACGCCCGCTCGATAGTTCTTTGACCGGCCCGGCCAGATCGGCCAGCTTCCACTCGGTGCGCGGCCGCCGATCTTTTAACAGATCGTCTTTGACCGCCAGCGGGTGGGCCGCCAGATAGCTTTCGGGATTGGCCAGATACTGATCGAGATCTTCCACCACATACATCGCCCCATACATCCGCCGCCAATGCCCCGGATACGTGCATACATAGGGATAGACGCCGGGCTCGCTGGGCGCGGTAAAGGTGAGCCGCTGCGAGCCGCGCGGCGCAACCAGTTGGCTGGCCAGCAGAATCTTGTCGGAGGGGGGCACATACTGCCGCTCGATGGCGCCGGGCTGCTGGGCCATCGATTCGCCCAACAGGCCGACCTCTTCCAATGCGCCGGGACGAACGACGACAAAGTTGTGCGGCATCAGGTCGGCGTTTTCGAGCACGAACTGCACCGACTTGCCGGCAGCCAAAGCCAACGTGTCTTGATCGTACGACATGCGTTCGGGCAGCGTGCCCACGCGAATGACGCGCACGCCCAGTTCGCGCAGCTCGCCGCGCACCCGCCGAGCTTCGTCGACCGGCAGCAGCGCAGCCAAGCCATCGCAGAATTCGAGCATGTCGAGCGCACTTTGCGCCGTTCGGTCGTCAACCGGCAGGCCGCGGATTTGAGCCATCAACACCTCGAGCAGCGGCCTGGCCTGCTCTTTGGGCCAATACTGCCGGCCGATGCGCTGCATGGCCCGCACCGCCGCCAGGCGATCGGCCTTGTCGCTTGCCATACCGGCCAGCGTCTGGAAGGTTTTGGCCTCTTGGCCGCGGACATAGGTCAGCGCGTTCATCGCCGCCCGCCGCACCAGGTTGCCGGCGCTGGCCTCCAGGTCGAACTCGGCCTTATTTGCGGGCGCGGGATTGCCGTCGCGGCGAAAAACTTCGTGCTGCTGCTCATCGAGCACGGCCAAGGTAAATCCCTCGAGCCGCTTGCCCAGGTCGCCGTCGCGCCGGTTGTAAACGACGATTTTTTCGATCGGACAGCTTTCGCCCAAGTCGACCTGCCACCACGGCTCGGGCGTGTTTTCCTGAGTGTGGGTTTGCGTGCCCGAGTTGTAATCGCCGTTGGTATCGCCGTCGATGGCCCGCTTGGCATCGCCGCCGTAGGCCGTGTTTTTTTGCGAGGCGCGGCCGCCGCGGGCGACGTTGCGCCCGCCGCTGTAGACTTCGACCTCGGCCAGCGTCAGCGTGCCTTTGCGCGGCAGCTCGATATGCACATAGCGGCCCTGCGTGCCCTTGGTTTTGCCATGAGCCAAGGCGGCGGGCAGCTCGCGCACCAGCGGTTCGATCTTTGGATAGAGCTCTGCCCGCAGTGTGGGGTCGGAGACGAACGGCACGGCGCTCACCAGGTCGTAGAGCGCGGCGGCGCTTTGCATGCCAAGCTGCCAGGCGCGTTCGATCGAGCGATCGATGGCGATCAAGGCCGAGAAGGCCACCTGCCGAATCACCGGCTGCCGCGCGGCGGTCGCCAGCTTTTCGAGTTCGCCGCGCAGCGCGGTCAGCTCGTTCGGCTTACGCTCGGTGAGCAGCCGCACCAAGTCGAACACGACGCTCTGGTCATAGTCGTCTTTTTTCTGGTCGATGGCATGAACGGCGTCGAGCAAGACGCGCAGATCGGTTTTGCCATCCAATTTGCCCAGCCCGACCAGGGCCTCGCGGCGATATTCGTCGCGGACGCCGGGACGGAAGAGCAGCTCCAGATAGACCGGCCGCGAGCGGTCTTTCTTAAGCAACTGATCGAGGCTGACTTTGCGGAG
Organism: Pirellulales bacterium; assembly: GCA_036379195.1. Classification (GTDB taxonomy): domain Bacteria; phylum Planctomycetota; class Planctomycetia; order Pirellulales; family JAICIG01; genus JAICLL01. The sequence continues at coordinate 8,025 of DASVHB010000139.1, read as the reverse complement.
AAAGAACCGTGCGCCGGCATCGGTGGTCACCGGAATATCTTGGCCGGCGGCCAGCGCTTTTTGCCAGTAGGGTTCGAGCGCCTTGAGCGTCTCGCCGCGGGTGTATTTCAGATACTCATCGTCGGGGTGCTGCTGGGCGACGAGCACCACTTCGACCGCTTCGGGAGCCGTGTAAAAACTGGCCGCCCTGACCGCCTGCAACCGCACCCGCGGATCTTCGTCGTCGGCCAGCCGCTTGAGCCGATCGAGCGAATCGGACACGCGATCGCGCCAGTAGCAGAGCACGCGCGTGGCCGCCGCGCGCGCTCGGGCGTCGCGCGATGCCAGTACTCGGTTGAGCACGTCAAGATTCACCACATTGTGCTGCTGGTAGAGCCACAGCCCTTCGAGCAAATGATGATCGTAATCAGGGTCACCCTTGCTCAGCTTGTCGCACCACGGCCCAAGCGCGGCGATTACTTCCTGGGTGTCGCGACCGCTCAGCTCGATGCGCGTGCGATACCGCACTCGATCTTCCGGGTGCTTCAGCAACTCGAGCAGTTGTTCGATCGGTTGGCCGGCGATGGGCGGCGACTGGCTGAGCGGCCGCCCAATGGCCGTCACGCGATAGACGCGCCCGTGCGTGCGGTCGCGGCTGGGGTCGCGCAGGTTGTGTTGCATGTGGCCGATGATCGGGTTGTGCCAGTCGGTGAAGTAGAGCGCGCCGTCGGCGCCGATTTCCAAGTCGGCCGGGCGGAAGTTCGGATCGTTCGACGACAGCAGCGGCTCCAGTTCGGCGCCCGCGATGCTCGACGCTTTGTCGTCGAGCCGGTATCGCAAAATGCCCTGAAAGCCGATCACGTTGCCCACCAGCAAGTTGCCCTGCATGTCGGTGGGGAAATGGCGACTCGAGAGAATCTCGGTGGCCGGGCAAGGCCGCGTGCGCTGCTGATACACTTGCGGCGCGTGGGGATGCTTTTGCGGAAACTCCAGGTGGCCCGAGAAAATCGCCCCGTGATAGGGCTGCGCCCCGGTGCCGTCGTGTACGATGTCTTGCCCCCAGCGATCGAACACATGCCCGTGCGGGTTCGCAAAGCCATAGGGAATGTAGCGGTCGAGCTTGTAGGTGCGAGGGTCGAACCGCCAGACGCAGGCGTCGGTGTTGCGGACCGGGCCGTAGGGCGTTTCGATCTGCGTGCGATGAAACACGCCCTCCTGGAAAAAGACGGCTCCGCCCGGCTCAAACACAAAGCTGTTGGCGGTGTGGTGCGTATCGGCCGAGTCGATGCCATCGAGAATGCGCACGCGCACGTCGGCCCGGTCGTCGCCGTCGGTGTCTTTGAGAAAGATCACGTCGGGAGCCATGGCCACAATCACGCCGCCGTTCCAGAACTCGAAGCCGGTGGGGTTGTGCAACCGTTCGGCGAAGGTCTTGGCGCGGTCGGCCCGCCCGTCGCCGTCGGTGTCTTCCAGAATCAGCAGCTTGTCGTTCATCTCTTCCTTGGGCTTCCAATGCGGATAGCTTTGCCAAGCGCCGACCCACAGCCGGCCTCGCGTGTCGAACGACATCTGCACGGGATTGACCAACTCGGGGAACATCTCTTCCGATGCGAAGAGGTTGACTCGCAGCCCCTCGGCCACGGTCATCTTGCTGATTTCTTCCTCGCCGCTGAGAAACAGATGAGCGCCGCCCGGCCCGGGGCCGGGCTTGTTGGTGATGACCGGGATAAATGGCGGCGTGTTGCCGTCGTCTACCGTCTTATCGCCGCCCGCGGCCACCGCCCACACCCGCTGGTCGCGGTTGGCCGTCATGACGTCGAGCACTTCCAGCTCGCGCATCATCACTTCGCGGTTGGTCTGGTCGTTCACGAACTTCAGCCACGACCTGCCGCCATACGACGAATAGCCGTCGGTGGTGCGATAGCGGTTGAACCAATAAAAGTTTTTGTCTTTCACCGCCTCGCGCAGCCGGGCCAGTGCTTCGTCCTTGTTCGCTCCGCGAAAGATGGCCGCCGGTTCTTTGCCTGGCAGCAGCGCCTGCACGATGATTTCGGCCAGCACGCGGTTGCCCGACTCATTCAAATGAACGCCGTTGATGGTGAGATGCTCGTTGAATTTGTCGTAGGCGGTCTGCATGGGCTGAAACAGATCGACGAACGCCACGCCCGTCGCTTGCGCTACTTCGGCCATCGCCTGAGTGTAGGCGGCCAGGCGCTGGTTGTTTTCCTTTCCATCAGGCAGGTTCGCATCGCCCAGATTTTCATGGGCGATGGGCGAAAACAGCACCAGCCGGGGCGGACTTTGGCCGTTGTACTTTTGCTCGAGTGTGTGCTTTACAAACCCTTCGAGGTCCTGCTTGAATTTGGCGAGTCCCGCTTCGCCGGCGAACGATTCGTTGAAACCAAAGAAGGCCAGCACCACGTCGGTCTGCTGCTTGCTCAGATGCTCATCGGGACTGCCGAATCCTTCCGATCGCTGGCGAATGGTCAGCTCGTCGGCCGCGAAACCCAGATTGCGAAACACCAACTGGTAGTCGGAGAGCCGCGCTTGAACGAGCGTTTCCAGCCAACCATCGTGCTGCATGCGATCGGCCAGCGTGTTGCCGACGATCGAAATGTGGTCGCCCTTGCGAAACTCAAAGGGCGCCCCGGCCCTCGTGGCCGGCGCGGCGGTTTTCTCACCGCCTCGTGCGACAATAGGCACAATGGCGCCGCCCAAGGCGAGCACCAGAAACAAACGACGCTGGATCATCAGATTCCTCGATTCAGGGCAGCCGTATGCACAACAACGGCCAACAGGCGGGCGTGGAGGCGCCCCGCGCCCCCCACGGCTATACTATGGTAGACGCCAATTCCCCGAGCCGCAAATGGCACGAAGCGCGCTAGAGGCCGGGCGGCCGGGCGATGCCTAGTATTCGGCAAATCCCGCGGGCGGTGCCTCGTTTTAACCGCGTGTGTCGGGGAACCGGTGCACGAGCAAGAAGTGGCGCCGATTCATTACTGTGCCTTAGCTTTGCACCGCTTTTGCCGAGAGTTGACGCAACAGCTTCACCCGTGATCGCCTCAGGCACTGAGCCGCGTCGCGGGCATTGGAAAAAGCCTCTTCCAAGGTGTCGGCCTCGGTAATCAATTCCGGGTCCAGCGGTGAGGTGACGACGTAACCTCCTTCTTCGGCCGGTTCCAAGTTAAGGACTAGTTTGCCGTCACTCACGGTATACTGTGCGCTCACCTGTGATTATCCCTGATGATGGGTGGCAGTGGCTGACAAACAAGAGCTTCTGTTACGCCCGTGCCCTTTCGGCTGCATCTGCCAACACCCGCTGGACGAGCACGCCGACCAGATGCACGCGATACTCCGCGGGACCGCGCATGTCGCTGATGGGCCGGGCGACCTGGCGGGCGATGTGGCCTGCTTCGGTGAATGTCTCCGACGTGGCGGGCTTGCCCACGAGGAAACCGGCGGCTTCGGTCGCCGCCAAGGGCGTGGGCGCCACGGCCGCCAGAGCAAGCCGGGCTGCCTCGATCTGCTCACCCGACGCCGACAGCCGCAGCCAAGCGCCGACGCCCACGACGGCAATGTCCATTTCGTTGCGCGGGATGAAGCGTAGGTAACGCGAGCCGCTGTGAGCGATTGGCGGCGGAAATTCGAGCGAGACCAAAAACTCGCCGCGGACGAGTTGGTTTTTGCCCGGCCCCGTGCAGAACTGCGCCACGGGCACATGGCGCCGCCCCGCCGGCCCGGCGATCTGGCAAACGGCGTCCAGCGCGATGAGCGAGGGAATGGAGTCGGCCGCGGGCGACGCGTTGCAGAGGTTGCCGCCGATGCTGGCGCGGCTTTGAATCTGCCAGCCACCGATGATCCGCGCCGAATCGGCCAGCGCCGGGTAAGCTGCCGCCACCGCCGGATTGCCGTAAATCTGATAGCAGGGCACGCCCGCGCCGAGACGCAGGCCTTCTTCCGGATGGAACGATAACTCCATGAGTTCCGGGATTTTCTTGACATCGACCACCAGGTCGGCCTCGCGCATGCCTTCGCGCAACTGCACCAAAATGTCGGTGCCGCCGGCCAGCACTTTGACACTCGGTCCACGATCGGCCAGCAGACCCACGGCTTCTTCCACGCTGGCCGCGGCGGCGTAATCAAAGTCTTTCAAGGCAGCAGAATCTCTCAGACGGTAAAGGGACAGTCAATCAGGCCAATTTGACGTGGCGCCGCGGGGCCTGTCAACGGTTTGTCACAAGGCGATTTGACTCCCCGGTTTTTTTAACCTAGATACTTGTTACGGGAGTTTTTTACACAGCCCAAAGCGGGCGCGGCTCCCGCAAAGCAAATCGACAAAGGCAAACCGGTCGCGAGGCCGGGACGCAAAGCTATGGGACTCGCCGACGCGAGTCCGCCAGGCCACCGAAATTGCAACCCCGTGCATCTGCCTGTGGAGGTTGCGATGAAATCAATCGTTTTGATGCGGTCTGGAGTGGTTACGGGCGGCCGGCTCAGCCTGGCCTTTCTCTGTTTTTGCCCGTTGGCGCTTCGCTATTGGTGCAAAACCACCGAGACGTTGCTGCTCTATTAAGCGCGGTCAGCCTTCTTCGGCCTGGCACTCGGCCAGCCCGGTGAACAGTCGGTGGAAATGCTCGGGCTGGTGAGCCGCGGTGGCGCAAAGCCGCAACCGCGCCAGCCGCGGCGAAACCGCCGGGTAGGTGATCGCCGAGACAAACACCCCCTGGTTCAAGAGCCGCCGTGCCCAGCGATAGGTGCGCCACTCATCGCCGAGCACCAAGGCCACCAGCGGCACCTTGGGGTTGCCCGACGCCAGGCCGAGCTGCGCCAAGCCGTCGTGCAAGCGGCGGGTGTTTTCGTGCAGCCGCGCGACGTGTTGCGGCTCGTCTTGAATCATGCGCAACCCCTCGAGCGCCGCCGCCGCGTTGGCCGGACTCATCGCGCCGGAAAAGATGTACGGCGCCGAGCCGTGCTGAATGTAAATCTTCAGCGGCAATGAACCGGCGATAAAACCTCCGGCCGACGGAATTGCTTTCGACAGCGACCCGGTGAGCAGATCGATGTCGCGGGGATCGAGGCTTTGGGCTTCGCAGATGCCGCGGCCCGTGGCGCCCAGGGCGCCGAGCGAGTGAGCTTCGTCAACCAAGAGAAACGCCCGGTAGCGCCGCTTCAATGCGATGATCTCTTCCAGCGGAGCGACGTCGCCATCCATGCTGAATACCGAATCGATGCAGATGAGAATGCGGCGCGCGCCCGCCTCGCGTATTTCCCACAATCGCCGCTCCAGATCGTCGACGTCGCTGTGGCGGAAGCGTTGTACTTCGCAGCCCGCCATGCGCACACCGGCCCAAATGCTCTGATGCGCGAAGTGATCGACCACGGCCACGTCTTGTGGGCCGAACAGCGCGCTGATGGCCGCCACGTTGGCGTCGTAGCCCGAAGGGAATGCCGAAGCCGCGTCGCACCCCAGGAAGCGGGCGAGCTCTTCTTCCAGCTCCAGATGCAATTCGAGCGTGCCGGTGAGCAGCCGGGCCCCGCCGGTCGAAGTGCCGTAGCGGCGCACCGCGTCGCTCACCGCGCGTTCCAGCCTCGGATGCCCGATAAGGCCCAAGTAGCTGTACGACGAGAACGCGACCAGGTCGTTGCCCAGCGCGCCGGTGGCGGGTTTGGCCGCTTGTGAGAGCGGCAACTGGTACATATAGAGCGACTTAGGCAGGCCCGCCGCCAGCAGGCTGAACAGCCGCCTCGCGCCAGGCGTATCGAGCAGCGAGTCGCGTTCGATCACTTCGGCGGCGCTGCCGCCATCGAACAGACCCGCAAATGGGTCGGTGGTATAGTCGTCTAACCGCGTGAGCGGCGAAAGCTCCTCGCCGTCTTGGCGGGCAAGCGCCGGGGCATGCGATGGCATCGATTCTCCTTCCTAGGCAACGCTCAGAAGCGGCGCATTGTAGACGTTTCCGCCAGCGAACGGAAGGGTTGCGAGCACCTATGCTGGTGGGTAGCAAGCGACCTCGACATGGTGGCCGTCGGGATCGCGAAAAAAGATTTGCTTCAATCCCGTGCTCGATTGAAGGTTCACCCGGAAGGCCACGCCGTGGCTCGTGAGCCGAGATTCGACGACCTCGACATCGTCAACCAGAAACGCCAGATGATTGTCGCGGGTTTCGATGTTCGGACCGGCGAATTCAGTCTCGCCAGCAGGCTGATTGACAATCAGATGAATCTGCAAGCCGTAGTTGAATAACCACGCGCCGGGGAAACCAAGTTGCGGCCGGGCCATCTCTTGAAAGCCGAGCACATCGCGGTAGAAGGCCCGGCTTTCTTCTAACCGCCGTGTGACGCGGGCCACATGGTGGAGCGAGCGAATCGGCAGCGGCGGAGCGGCGGTTTCGACAGCCATAGCGGCCTCCCACGGTGAGCGGATCGGAATGGCAGCATCCTAGGATATTTGACACTGCTCGCCCAGCGGTTTAAATTTTAATGCAGTTTGCCGATCAAGAGTTCATCGAGGAGGACAGTGCAATGTCGAAAGTCTTGCTGTCCAGATTGTTGGTGCTCGCGGCGTTGGCGTCGTTTGTCGGTGGCGTGCTTCCGATAGCCGGCGCGGCGGGCGGGCGGCGCTATCCCTACCGCAATCAATCGTCGACTTCCGCGGCGTCGCGCCAGCAGGCGAGGCGCGCGCCGGCCGCATCGGGCAGCCAGAGCTACCGCCGCTATTCGGCCGCTCCCACTGCCGCGGCGCCGCAAGGTCCGACGCGTTCGGCCACCTCGCGCAGGGGGCGCTCGGGTTATGGGCCGAATGATTGGCGTGCCGACCGCAAGGTTTTGGGCTATTAGCCCAATGCGCGACTCGTTTCACTTTGCCGATGCCTCGCGCCGAGGCTGGTTGGCCGCCACCGATCCGCGTTTGAAAATCGTCTGGGTCGCGTGCCTGTCGGTCGCCGCCGTGCTGGTCGATTCGCTGCCGGAACTGGTGGCGCTGTTTCTCGTCTCGATCGTAGGCGCCAGTGGGTTGCGCTTATCGGTGCGCGGCTGGGCTGGCGTGGGAGGTGCGCTGCTGGCGGTTGCTTTTTCGACACTGCTTTCGCAGGGCGTCTTCTACGGCGGCGTTCCCCGAACCTCCCTGGTCACCCTCGCTCCGTCGTTTGAGTTTTTCGGTTGGCAGTTTTCGGGCATTCATTTCTACCGCGAGGGCGCCCTCTACGGTCTCGAACAATCGCTCCGCTGGTTGGCCCTGAGCATGGCCGGCATCAGCGTTTGCCTTTCGACGAGTCCCGAGCGGCTGCTCTCCGCGCTGGTGCTGCTGGGCGTGCCAACAGGCTTGGCGTTCATTGTTTCGACGGCGCTGCGGTTTCTGCCGACGATGCTGGACGAATGGGCGATCGTTCGCCGTGCTCGGTGGCTGCGCGGATATCGTGGCCGGCGACGAAACGCGCCTGCCGAACTGGCCCTGTTGCCGACGGTTTTAGCGGCGGCTCTGCGGCGCGCGTCGAACCTGGCGACTTCGGCAACCAGCCGTGGCTTTTCGCCTACCGCCGAGCGCACGTTTTATCCCGAGCTGCGCATGCGCCCGCGCGAGCGAGTGGCGCTGGTTTGCCTGGTCGGGGGCGCCGCCGGTTTGGCGCTGTTCAAATCAGCGGTTTGGTTTCGGCTGCGATAAAACAACCAGTCCAATCAAACCGGCTCCCGCGGCCGACAGCAGAATTATAACTGCCGCGTCCAAATCAACGGGACGTTCGCTTGCGGCCAGATGCCGCTGGCTGATCCACCAGGGGCGCAACGAGTTCAGCACCCAATAACGCTCAACCGTCAGCGGTTCGTCGCCGTCGGGATCGACCGTCACCGGCAACGTGGGCCGCGCGGCCGGTGAGAACTTAACCGGGGCGGGACCTGAATCGTAGAGGATGGCGCGCACCTGTCGAGGCCGCGCGAGCAGTTGCGAACAATCGGGCCGAAAGTAGGCCCACGGATCGCCCAGAAAAAAAGCCGAGGTCAGGCCACGCTCGATATAAAGCCGCAGCGGATCGACGCTGAGCGCGGCGACCT
>DASVHB010000138.1:0-13860 GCA_036379195.1 Pirellulales bacterium | reverse complement strand
ACATTTCCAACGCCATTCGTATTCGGGCCAGCCCTCGCTAAAGCGGCCTTGCAGTAGTCGGACGATTGCCCGGTTCTTGTGCGCCTCGGGGGAATCAGGCTCTTGGGCCAGCGCCGCCTCGCAATAGGCGACCGATTCGTCTTGCCGCCCTTCGAGCAAGGCCACGATGCTCAGGGTCAGATTCAACTGGGCCGACCCGCCGTCGCCGCGCAATCGCAGCGCTTCGCGGCAGCTTTCCTGGCAGCCGGCCAGGTCGCCCACCTGCAACAGCGCCAGCGACAGCCCCGCGTGCGGCTCGGCCAGCTCGGGCCGCAGCCGGATGGCTTCGCGAAAGTGAGCGGCGGCCTCGTCGAGCTGGCCAAGTTCGCGCAGGGCGTCGCCCAGGTTGCTGTGGGCTTCGGGATACGCCGGCAGCAGCGCGATCGCCTGCCGATAACAAGCAGCCGCGTCGTCCCAGCGGCGCATTTTGGAATAGGCGGCGCCCAGATGATTGTGTCCGATGGCGAAGTCGGGCTTCAGCCGCAGCGCCAGCCGGCAGCTCGCCACGGCTTCGTCGATCTGCCCTAGCTCGCGCTGCAGATTGCCCAGATTGCTGTGCGCCTCGGCGAAGTCGGGCTTGAGACGCACGGCTTCCTGATAAGCCGCCATCGCCAGGTCGTTGCGGCCCATTTCTTTCAGCACGTTGCCGAGGTTGTTGTGCGCTGGGGCGAAGTCGGGCCGCGCCCGCGTGGCGGCGTCGAAGGCGGCCGCGGCGTCGGCCAGCCGGCCTTGCTGCTGCCTGACGATGCCCAGGCCGTTGTGGGCCTGCGCCAGATCGGGCCGCAGCTCGGCGGCCCGCTGATAGGCCGCCAGGGCGTCGTCGATCTTGCCCTGATTGCGGCAGGCCACTGCGAGCAGGTACCAAAGCTCGGCGTTGTTCGGCTCGCCGCTCAACAGTTGGCGATAAGCGCCTTCGGCGCGTGGCAGATCGCCGGCTTGTTGCCAACGTCGAGCGGATTCGAGTAATTCAGCGGATGTCACGCGCGACCTCTCTTATCTCACAACTCATCGCTAAACCGTATGTTGCCTGGCTTCGGATCCAAGTAATAGATGCCGTGCGTTTCAAGAACCGCCAGCAACGATCGGACGATCGGCCAGCGGCCTTCGAATAATTCTTCACCTTCTTCGTCAATCTGAGCCCGCCAGATCGGATCAGGAGGAGTTCCGAGCGAAACTTTGGCGAAGTCGATCAGGTAGGGTAGGGTGACAACGGTCATCTCGATTACCATTAGGGAATCGTCGAATCCGGTCAAGCTGGGAACCGCAAATCCCTTGATCCGCGCAATTCCCTTGGCCGCGAGTAGCTGGTAGCATTGAAGCTCGTGTTCGTAGTTGCGCAGACGACCAAATGCTTTGATCGCTGTCTCCCGATCCGACTTGAATACGCTGCCGTCGGTACCGTGGCCTAACTCCGAGACAAGGCGAATGCCCGCCCGCGCCGCATAGTAACTCGCCCGTTCCTCTAAACTCGATGGGTCCATGGGAATTCGCTGGTCCGACGGTTATTCGTCCGACATTAAGATAGACCTGCTGGTTGGCGGAGAACGGTACGCCATTGAGCAAATCGGGCCTGAGTGGTTCATCGTTCGCGACGAGGCCCGCGTGCCTGAGGGCTTCGCTCAAGTCTCGATCCGAATCGATAATCACGAAGAGCTCTTGGATGTCGTACTCCTTGAACCGATATCCGGCGCCTATCAAACCGTGTTGTATCGTAAGCGGGCATTTCACGCCGGGCTAGACGAAGCTCGACAGCCGGCGTAATGGGGCGATTCGTTAGCGTGTGGGAGCCGGACGGGTCAGCGAGGTAGGATCGATCTGCGGCCACAAGGGCCGAGGCTACCGGGTCAGAAGGCCAGAACCGCTGGTCTCGATGCCCGAGGCTGTCTTGGAACGATACAACCGCTCGATCAGCTCTTCATACCCTGCGACCATTCGTTCGAGCGACCAATGCGCGACGACCTCGCGGCGGCCGGCCTGGCCGAAGCGGCGGGCCTTCAGGCGGTCGCCAAAGAGTTCGATGACGCGCGCGGCCAACGCGGCGGGATCGTCGGGCCGCACCAGATAGCCGTTGACGCCGTCGTGAACCGTTTCGGTCAATGAACCCACCCGCGTGGCCACCACCGGCTTCTCACAGGCCAACGCTTCGAGCACCGAAACCGGATTGGCTTCCATGTGCGAAGTGAGCATCACCACGTCGCTGGCGGCGAGCAACTCGGGAATGTCAGCTCGCATGCCGAGAAAATGGACTGCGTCAGTGATGCCTAGCCGCTCAGCCAGCGCTTCGAGTTGCGGGCGTCCCGGCCCATCGCCCACGATCAGGAAGCGCGCGGCGGGCATGGCGGCGCGGATCTGCGCCGCCGCACGCAAGAACAACGGATGATTCTTTTCGGGGCGCAGCGCCGCCACGATTGCCGCCACCGGCGCGCGGGGCGCAATGCCCAATGCGGCGCGCAAAGCCGCATTGGCCGGACGGCGGCAGAACCGCTCGGTATCGACTCCATTGGGAATCACTTGCACTTTGTCGACAGGGCAGCCCTCGTGCTCGGCGAGATACCGCGCGTGCGGCGCCGCCACCGCGATAAAAGCGTCGGTCAATGGCGCTAACCGGCGATTGAGCCATTCGACGCGGTCGGGCAACCCCGTCGAGTGCAACGCCGAAATGATCACCGGCACGCCGGCACGCCAGGCCGCCAGCCGGCCCCAAAACATTTTGTCTCCGCCCGTGCCGACGGTTACGACCGCGTCGATCTGCCGCCGGCGCAGCAATCGAGTCAAGCGAGACCATACGCGCAGGTCGTATTTGCGGCGAAGCAAGCCGGTGAAGCCGGGGATTTCGTCAGCCAGCACTTCGCCGAGCGGGCCGAAATATTTCAAGCAGCAGAACTCGGGTGCGAACCGTCGGCGATTGAGCCGCCGGACCAGATTCACCAGCAGCGTCTCGGCCCCGCCCACCGGCATGCACGTGATGACGAACATCACCCGTAGCGGTGTGGTGGCGCCTGGAGAACCATCAACCTTGCCGCCCTCAATGGGCAAGTCCATCACGGCCACGTCGAAGCCGTCGGCAACATCGTCGTTTGATATCAGCGTGTTCATGGATCTATTTGTATTCGGGCTGCGGTAGGAAGTAGGGTGGGGCGAGCGCAGCGAGTCCCACCATTTACATTGAGTAAACGGATTCGATCCGTAGGGCGACCTTCCTAGGTCGCCCAAGAGCGTCAATGCGCCCAGGGCGACCTAGGAAGGTCATCCTATGGGGCTGTTGCCGAATTACGCCGCGGAACGCCACGGAGGGCGTCCCCTACAGATGTCAGCGCGGCTTTTCTCAATATCTTTTTCTCTCCCCGATTCAAAATCAGTTCACCGCGGCAGGCGAGCAGTACGAGCGTGAACAGCATCACCAAACCCGACCACGGACCACATACGATCGCCACGGGTGCTAATGACACGATGCAAAAACCGGCGTCGAACGTCATACCGCAGCGCCAGGCAGCCGCATACATTGCCGCGAGCATCGCCAGGTTCGCGGCCGATGTGGCCAACACCGCCCCAAAAATCCCCCAGCGCGGCAGGAGCATGGCGTTTAGCCCAACGTTGATCACCAGCGCGATGGTCAAGGCCAGGCTGGCCAGCCGCGCACGTTCGGCGCACCACAAGTAGTTGGTGGCGACAACGGCCAGCGATCCCCAAATACAATACAGGAGCGTCCAGGGCAGCAACGCCAACCCGGCGGCGTATTTGCCGGCCCAAACCGAATTGAACAATAGCGGCGCCACGTGCAGCGCTGCGACCGCCGCCAGACACAGCCCGGCGGCAAAGAGCTTGAGAATCAGGTTAAGTCGTCGCGAGACTTCGGCGCGGCGGCCCGCTTCCCAATCGTGAGCCAGGTGCGGCGTGATGAGTCCGGCGAGCATCTCGGCAATGCCGAAGAACAACAGCGGGGCCAACCGCGCGCTGTGATATTGGCCGATCGCGGCCAAGGCATCGGCTTCGGTCAGGCCGCTGAAACGGACCAACATCCAGCGATCGGTCACTCCGAACAGATTGGCCAGCACGTTGGTGGTCCAGACCCAGAAAGCAAAGGCGACGATGCGTGGCGCTTTCGTGGTTGACTCGCTGCTCGATCCGGCCGGAGCGTCATGCAGGGCCGGCCAAGCGCGGCCAAGCCAACAGCAGCCCAACATCACCGCGGCCAGGCACGCGCCGCCGAAGGCCCACACCACGCTTTCGGCGGTCGGCCCCGATGCGGTCAACAGCGAACACCCCAGCGCCGCGAATGCCAGGCTGTGGCAAAACTGCAGCAGCGCCACCTCGCGCGTCATGCGCAGGGCATTAAACACCGAGGTCAGTAAGGTATGAATCATCCACAAACTGAGGCCGCCGGCCAGCAACGCCATCAGCCACGCCTGGTCGCGGCCGCCGAAAACGAACTGCGAGAGCCAATTCTGCCCGAGCAGCGTCAGGCCTCCGGCCGTCGCGGCCAGCAGCAATGAACCGCCGGCGATGCACCGCAGGAAGGCGCGCAAGCGGCCTTGGCGGCGAAACACTTCGGCATAGCGGCCCAGCGAGCCGGGCAGCCCCAACACGGCCAGCGGCGCGGCGAACATGATGAACCCGTTAGCCAGGTCCCAGCGGCCCAATTGATCGGCATCGAGCCAGCGGCAAAACAACACGCCGCGCACAAAGCCGACCAGCCGCTGCACCACGGCCAACGCCAGCAGCAACGCGACACCCTGTGCCAGCGTTTGCGTGCGCAGCGCCGTGGTCGATCTGCCGCGTGCCAGCATCAGCATGCGTGAACCTCCGCCGGCTCCCGGTGCGGCAGATGGTCGAATTCCGCTCCGCGATAGTCGACTTTCACTCCGTGAAAACACGTGCTTTCGCGGAGCGAAAGCCGACGATGGCGCAGCTTGCGCGGATCGACGGTCAGCCAATTCTTCAGGCGGATGAGATCGGCGTCGGCGTGGATGCGTTGCAAATGAAAACTATCGTCGCCGGGAAAGTTGAAGCCGCCATAGGCCGAGCAAGCCGCCTCATAGCCAGCTTCGCGGGCCATGGCAAACGCCCGGAGGCTGAGGTTGGCGTGTTGTCCGAAAGGAAACGCGAAATAGCGCACCCGCGCACCGACCGCGTCTTGCAGCTCGCGACCCGCCGTCACGATCTCGTCATACAACTGGTCGGCGTCGTCGATAGCGCCCAGGTCGGCATGCGTGCGGGTGTGCGCGCCGATTTCGATGCCCGCGGCAGCCAGCGTTCGCAATTCGTCGATCGTATTGGGGCTGAGCGTCTTGCCGTTGGCGACATCGTGCTCAAACGGCAGGCCCTCAGTCACATGGCGTAACGAAACAAAGTACGTGCAAGGAATGTTTTGCGAGATCAGCAGCGGCAGGGCCGCTCGGCAGTTGTCGGCATAACCGTCGTCGAAAGTGATGCTCACGGCGGGCCGATCATTGCTGTCGCGAATGCGCCGCTGCGCTTCGGCCAGCGAGACCAGATCGAAATGCCGCCTCATCCACCGCACTTGCCGCGCGAAGACATCGAACGGACAAGTCCAATCGTTCGCGTGGTCATTTGCGATGCGATGATAGAACAGCACCATGACCGGCGCGCGACCTGCTTCGACGCGGCGGCGATTCTGCCGCCGGCGATACGGACAGGTCGTGTAATAGTAGAGGCCCAGCAGCCCCTGTTTCAGCAGGTTCATATCAATGGATTAGGACAGATTGGTGTTCCAATCGGCTTTGGCGATTGTGATCGGTATCGGTTCGTAGGATGACCTTCCTAGGTCGTCCATGCGGCTTCAAAATGGTATCCCTGTGGACGACCTAGGAAGGTCGCCCTACGGATGCCGCAATCACAGGATTACCGGTTTCGGTGGTCAGGTCCGATTTGTTTTCGGCGTTCGCACGGCGCCAATGTTTGATTCGCGAGCCGGCCAGCCACAACCGATGGCGCCATTGAGCCAACAGGCGGCGGTTGACGATGCGGAGGTCTGCCAAGGGCAGCGGCCCGGCGCCCCACGCCGATTTGTATCCTTCGTCGCCGCGCAAGAAATCGAACCAGCGGTGGCCCTCGTCGATCGCCCGGCGCAACGAAGCGATTTGCAACAGCCAGCCGGGGCTTTCGCCGGCCAGCGACGGCTCCATGCCGGTCTGGTAGTAGTAAACCGTGTCGCCGCCGAGCAGCTTGAATTCGACCGCCGCGGGCCGGCCGTCGATCTGCAACCAATCGAGTTGCAGCCGATCAGCCTCTAAAAAACGCTCAGCGGCGTCGTGCATGAACTCGCGAAAACGCGGCGTGCTGAAGCAGCCCGCGTCGTCCAGGCTTTGGCGGCGCTGCTCGTGCAAATGTTGCAAAATGCCAAGGCCCTCATGGATGTCAGCCGCCGAGCGGGCACGGTGTACCACGGCCCGCCCGCTGTCGAACATCCGCCGCTCGGCCGCGCGCACCCGGCTGCGACGCTTGCCAGACAGCCGCGACAAAAGCTCGTCCCATGTCTCGGGCAATTCCAGCCGCCAGGTCGCATGTTGTCGCCTCTGGTGGACCATGTGCCGCCGCAGGCCCATTTGACCAGCGAGCGCGGCCATCACCGGGTCGTCGCAAGCGACGCCACAAAATTCGATCAGGTCCCAATGGTCGCGCCCTTCGTCGACCAGCCACTCGGCCAATCGCTGCGCCACTGTGGCGACCGTGTCGGCGTGGCAAAGCACGGTGAGATATTCCGAGCAGACCTTGCCCGACCCCAGAGTGCGGACCACTCGGCCCGACCAGCGGTTGCGCGCCACATACCAGGGCGCCAATCCGGCGAGCGAACCGGCGGCGTCGCGCAACGCCACGACCAACAACTCATCGCCGGGCTGGCGATAGTTTCGCCACCAGGTTGCCAACCATTCATAGCGCCGAAACGCGATCTCGCCGGCCAGTGCGTTCCACTCTTCGGCGATCGCCGGCAGCTCGCGCTCTCCGACCAGTTCGACAACGTCGAGCGGGCCTGCCAGCGTGGTGCGCATTAGCATGTGGGCCTGCCCTTCGCTGAAGCGTGAGCCAGCTCGCGCCGCCCGCCAGCGGCCTGTTTGGTGATGAGCGATTCGGCCAGCCGGCGTCCCTCGCGCAGCCAGCCGCGCATCTGCCGGCCCGCCAGCCATGCTTTCTGCCGAAGCCGGGCAGGGCCATGCGGCGGCAAAATGCACACGTCGAGGCTCGGCCGCGGCTCGGCCCGCCAGTGAGCCTTGTACGCCTCGTCGCCGCGCAGCAAATCGAACGCGCGGTAGCCTTCGTCGATCGCCTGCCGCAGCGTGGCGATCATGGCCAGGCGGCCGGGCTGCTCGGCCAGCATGGCTGGGTCGATGCCCGACTGATAGGCGTACACCACGTCGCTGCCGCAGAGCTGATATTCGGCGGCGATCGGGCGGCCGTCGAGTTCGACCCAGACCAGCCTCAAGCGGTCGCGCCGCAGCATTTGCCCGGCCACCTCGCGGTGAAAGGCGGCGAAGCGCGGATCGGCGAAGCGGCCCGCCTGGCCGAGCTCCGTGCGGCGGCGCTGATGCAGTTGGCTGACGATGTTCAAGCCGCGGTCGAGATCGCCCGGCGTGCCGACGCAGTGGAGCGTTGCCCGCCCGCTTTCGAGCAGCCGCCGCTCGAGCCGCCGCAGTTGCTTGCGGTGCGATTTGGAAACCATTGCCAGGTAATCATTCCACGAATTCGGTAAATCGATCCGCCAGCAATTGACCGCCGTCTGCGAATGGATCGTCGCCTCGCACTGGCGCAGTTCATCGATCAAGCGGCCCGTGACGCCGTCGGCGGCGTCCACGCCCGTCAGTGCCAGCAGGTCCCAGGGCTGCTCGGCATGGTGGCGGGGCGAGCAGAGCCAATCGGCCAGTGCGGCGGCGACTGCTTCTTCGCGGCCGGGCAGGCAAAGGATCGAGAGATAATCGCTGCAAACATCGCCCGAGCCGAGAAACCGCACCACGTCGCCCTGCACTGGGTGCGGCTCGATATACCACGGCGCCAGCCCAATCAACCGCTGACCGGCATCGCGCACCGCCAGTGCAAACAGCCGCCGGCCGCGGGGGTCGCCGGCGGCAAGCCCATAGTGCCGCCACCAGGCGCCCAGCCATTCCCACGAGCGAAACGGCACGCCGCGCGCGAGCGCGTCCCATTCGGGCGCCAGTGACGCTAGTTCGTCCCAACGGGTAATGCACCTGGCCTGCATTTTCAAGTTTAGGCCGAAAAAACAAGCCGAGACCCCGAATGTTGCCGAAATGCAACATCCGTTGCCGGCCCTCAACCGTAAGAACCGCCGCTGGCAGAGCGTTGGTTGCCAAACCTGCGGCACGTCGCCCTCCACAAGGGCAACGGCGGTCAGTGGTTAGGCGAATTGGCCGCTGGCCATGCGACGATTCGCCGCCGGCACGCGGCACTGGCTTTGCAACCACTCGCTCGGCATCACCCGCCGCCACACCGAGCGAGAAGACACCATGCCCGACGATTTGCGAAGCCAGACGCCCATCCGCAAGTTCGCCACGTTGCTGATCACGCACTGCCGCCGCTGGCTTACGCCGGCCCTGACGGTGGCCGGATTGGCGTTGGCATATGCCGCCCTGCGGCCCGACACCTGGGAGGCCGCGCAAAGCATGGTCGTTCGCAATGAGGCCGCCGGAAACTTGACCGAGCCGGGCAAGTTCCGCCACGCCGAAGAAATGAAAACCACGCAAGAAACCATTCTCGAGTTGGCCAGTAGCCGCGAAGTGCTGCGTCAGGCGCTCGTCGAAGTTGGCCCGCCCGCGGGCGCCGCCGTCTCGACCGCCTGGCCCACCGCCACCGACATCGTCGATCTAGCCGAATTGGTCGAGCTGGCCCCGCCCAAAGGCGCCGAGTTTGGCAAGACCGAGGTGCTCTATCTCACCGTCCGCGATCACGATCCGGCCCGCGGCCTGGCGCTGGTGGCGGCCATCAGCCGCCAGTTGCAAGCTCGCTTTCAGCAGTTGCGCGACACCAAGGCCCAGGGCATGATCGACGAGTTGGCCAAGGCGGTCTCGCTGGCCGAGGCCGACTTGCAAGAAGCCACCGCGCGGCTCACGGCCTTGGAATCGTCGGTCGGCAGCGACCTGGCCGAGTTGCGGATGCTGCTGGAGTCGTTCTCCGGCGAGAGCGATCTGCGCCGCAAGTCGGCGGCCTTGGAGACCGAATTGCGAGAGGCCCAATTGGCCCAGACCAGCAACCGCGGCCTGCTTACCTTGCTCGAATCGGCCCATGTCGACCAGGGCCGGCTGCTGGCCACGCCCGGCCGGTTGCTCGAATCGCAGCCCTCGCTCAAGCGGTTGAAAGAGGGCCTGGTCGATGCCCAGCTTCACACGGCCGAGCTGTCGGGCGGCATGAGCGAGCGCCATCCGCTGGTGATGGCCGCGATGGAGGCCGAGCGTGAAATCGGCAACCAATTGCACAAGGAACTCGAAATCGCCTGCCGCGGCGTGCAGGCCGATCTGGAACTGTCTGCCGCGCGTGCCACTCGGCTTTCCGAGCAGCTTGCCGACACGCGGGCACGGCTGGCCAAGCTGGCCGGTTTGCGGGCCGAGTATGCCAACCTGATCGCCTCGGTGAAGAACCGCAGCGCGTTGGTTGAGGCCGCTCAGCGTGAGCTGGCCGAAGCGCGCGGCAGTCAGGCCGGGGCTCATAGCGCGAGCTTGATTTACTCGATCGACGCGCCGCAGCTTGGCGCCCGCCCGGTGGGACCCGGACGTGCGGTCATCGCCGTCGTGGGCCTCCTCGCCGGCCTGGTGGTCGGCGGTGGCGTGCTCTTCTTATCGGTCGAGATGCCGGTGACGGCCCGCGTAAGTGAATCATTGCCTTCTTCGTTCTGGCACAGTCTCCCGACCGTGACCGCCGCGCCGACCGCAGGTCTCACCGGAGCGGCGCAAAGCGGAATCGCGAGAGAGCCCAAGCCCGTGGCGCCCGCGCCGATGGCCACGGCCTTTCGGCCCGAACGCCGACGTTTCGCCCGACCGATCTCGGTGCGGAAAGCGCTGGCCAAAGCGGCGCTGGATGGGTCGTCGCCCTACGCGGGCATGTGATCTCCGATCGACGTCGGTAGGGAACGCCCTCTGTGGCGTTCCGCGAGAGGCTTCATCTTCTCAGCATTTCACACAACCTTCACCGCGAGACACCATGACGACGACCGCCACGATCTGCCAGCGTCGCTCGAACGAAATGCCGGCCTCATCGCCCTTTCTGACGTCGCGCCGCGACGATCGCCGCCGCGCGGCTCCGTGCGGGCACCTGCGTCGCATCGAGGCGGCAGGAAACCGCTCGCTCGCCTATCGCTCGCTCAAGCGCCTGGCCGATATCGTGGGCGCCGCGTTGCTCATCGTGGCCCTGGCGCCGGTGATGCTGGCTACGTTGCTCGTGCTGCTCATCACCACCAAAGGCAAGCCGGTGTTCGTGCAAGAGCGCGTCGGGCATTGCGGCCGGCGGTTCCGCATGTTCAAGTTTCGCACGATGGTTGTCGACGCCGACAAGTTGCGGCATTTAATCGCCAACGAGCAGACCGGCCCCGTCTTCAAGAACCGCCGCGATCCGCGGATCACGCCGATTGGCCGCTTTCTGCGATCGACCAGCATCGACGAGCTGCCGCAATTGTTCAATGTGCTGCTGGGCGATATGTCGCTGGTGGGTCCGCGGCCGCCGGTGCTCTCGGAAGTGGTGCGATATCAGTCGTGGCAGCTTCGGCGGCTGGCCATCAAGCCGGGGCTGACGTGTTTGTGGCAGGTGAGCGGACGTTGCGAGATCGGCTTCGACGACTGGGTGCGGATGGATTTGTGGTACGAGCGCAACCAGCGTCTCTGGACCGACCTGGTGTTGCTGGTCAAAACTCCTCTCAGCGTCCTCAGCCGCCGCGGGGCGTATTAAGTACAAAAAATGGTTTTGATATGTAAGACTCTGCAATGACCGGTGGCCGGGGCAGAGCCTAGGCGATGCCCCGGTTGCTATGGCGCGGAATCATTCTCGGGCACAGCCTACGGCTCAATGCCAAAAGCGATTAGGTCAGACGTTCGCTAGGGAAGGCTTCGGCCCAGGTTCCCGACAGTTCTTCGGAAACCGCTAAGTGCATCGCCCAGGTTTTCAGATATTTCCAATCGAGAGCATCACGTTGTAGCCGCACGAGCGCGACACAGTCCGCGCGATCAATTATCCGCGCGGCTAGCAGCTTATGAAGAATCAAGTCTTCACAGGTCAGGATGAAGATGTCGATTCCCGCCAATTGTTCCGGCACGCGGCGATCGAGTGCCTGGTGTTGATAGACGCAGTCGGCGACCAGCAGGTCGACGTTCAGATCCATCAGCGCGCCCGGCGGCTCGTAGAGGCACTGAACCAGCCTCAGCTTTCCAAGTTGCGTCACTTCGGGACGCCGCCGCGGCCGAATGCCCGAGGCACGAAGAATCGACAGTAATTGATCGACGTCGCCCCGCGGCACTTAGACCAAGAGATCGACGTCGCGCGTGGCGCGCACGTGCTTCCACGATGCCAACGCCAGGCCACCCATCAGCGCCAGGCGGGCGCCCGAAGCGTCGAGCGTCCGCCATGCCTGGCGGAGCGCCGTAAGAAGAACATCAGCGACCATCGTTTTTACTCGAAGCGCGGTCGAGCCGCTCTAGCATGCGGATGAGTGCTTGATCGTGCTCTTCGCGATCGCGCCGATACCACTCGCGATAGGCCGCCATCACGTCGCCCTCGGGACCGACCTCGCGCCGCAGCCGCGCCAAGAGCAATTCGTCGCAGACATTCATCAGCTCGACCCACATCTCGACACACTCCGCCGCGGTGGCTCCGGCGGGCGGTCGGGGAGTCAGATCGAGTGGCGAAATCGGCGGCTGCGATTCGTTCATGGCAAAAAGACGGCGGAGTGACAACAACCTAACAATATACCCTCAGCAGGCGCCAACCCAGCCTTGACAACAGGGCCCGAATGCACTTGCGATTTTCGCTTCGGCGAATCGGAGCCTTCAGACGCTACTTTCGCGGAGCGAAAGGCGACGATGCCCGACCCAATCACTAACCCCTAACCCCCAACCCCTAACCCCTAACCCCCAACCCCCAACCCCTAACCCCCAACCCCCAACCCCCAACCCCCAACCCCTAACCACCAACCCTGACCTAGACTTGTAAGGTACAACCGCACCGAACCGGACCCGAACCGCCGTGCTTTCCGCTCCTGTTGCCGACCTGGCCGCCGCCACCGGGCAAAGGGCCGTTTGCCCGACCGCCACGGTGCGCGTGTTGCACATCATTAACGGCGAACATTACGCCGGGGCCGAGCGTGTGCAAGATTTGCTGGCGTTGCGGCTGCCCGACTGCGGCTTCGAGGTGGGCTTTGCCTGCGTGAAGCTCGATCGGTTCGCGGCCCTGCGAACGGCACGACAAGCCCCGCTGTTCAACGTGTCGATGCGCGGGCGGCTCGATCTGCGGCCCGCCCGCAGACTGGCCGAAATCATTCGCCAGCAACCATACACCTTGGTTCACACCCATACGCCACGCGCGGCGCTGATTGGCCACCTGGCGGCCACCTGGGCGGGCGTGCCGGTGGTGCATCACCTGCACAGCCCCACCGCCGCCGATAGCACCCGGCGGCTGCGCGACTGGCTCAACGCAGCCAGCGAACGCATCAGCGTGTCGCGCGCGGCCGCAGTCGTCGCCGTGTCGCGCAGCCTGGCTCGATACGCTCGCCGAGTTGGCATTCGTGCCGAGCGGGTGTGCGTGGTGCCCAATGGAGTGCCGAAATCTCTGTGCTTCAGGCGGCGATCGCCGGCGGGCGCCTGGACGCTCGGCTGCGTGGCGTTGTTCCGGCCCCGCAAGGGTTTGGAGGTTTTGCTCCACGCGCTGGCCGATTTGCAAAGGCGCGGTTGCCTCGCCCGGCTCCGCGCCATTGGTCCGTTCGAGACGCCGGAGTACGAACGGCACGTCAAGCACTTGGCTGAGCGGTTGGGCATCGAAAACCACATCGAGTGGACCGGCTTTTCCAGCGAGATCGATCGGGAGCTCGACCGCATCGATGCCCTGGTGTTGCCCAGCTTGTTTGGCGAGGGGCTGCCGATGGTGATGCTCGAAGCGATGGCCGCTGGCGTGCCGGTGGTGGCCACGCGGGTCGAGGGCGTGCCCGAGGCGCTGCGCGACGGGCTCGATGGCTTGCTCACTCCGCCCGGCGATGCCGCGGCATTGGCCGAAGCGATCGAGCGCCTGGTTCGCGGCGACGTCGATTGGCGGCAGTTGAGCGCCAGTGCGCGGCAACGGCAGGCCGAGCATTTTTCTGACGAGAGCATGGCGGCGGGCGTGGCGGAGGTGTATCGGCGCGTGTTGTCGGGCCGAACCAGGCGACTGAACCCACTCGCAACAATGACGGCACGTGAGGAACTGGAGATAGGGAGATAAGTAAGGGAGATGTGGGGATAAAAGGATCGAAAAACTTCGCCCCTCATTTCCTAGGTCATCTTTCCATCACCACATCCCCTATACCAATGCCGCGATGCCAATCCTCGGGCCTCTACTTGTCGCACCACCGAACCGCATCGGGCTTTTCGGCGTCGAGATCGACGCGGTGCGAATGCCCGAGGCCGTCGAGCAGGTGCTCGCCTGGACTGACGAGCGCGATGGACGTTGCCGCTATGCGGTCACGCCCAATGTCGATCATGTGGTGATGCTGCAAAGTCATGAGGCGCTGCGGGCGGCGTATGCGGCGGCCGATTTGGTGCTGGCCGACGGCGCGCCGCTGGTTGCCGTCTCGCGGTTGCTGGGGCGAGGGCTGCCCGAGCGAGTGGCGGGCAGCGACCT
>DASVHB010000137.1:0-13431 GCA_036379195.1 Pirellulales bacterium | reverse complement strand
AAATGGTGCGCAAGGTGCCTCTGACCACCGTCCGTTACGAACAACAAGAGCAAGTGGAAGAAGTGCCGGTGCGAGTATGCCGGCAAGAGCTGGTCGAGCAGACGGTGCGCGTGCCGGTGCGCGTCGAAAAGCGGGTGCCGGTGACCTACACCTATCGTGTGCCGAAGACGGTGCTCTACAAGGTGCCGATCGACCCGTGCGGCGGCGGCGTGATGGTGACGGCGCCGCCTTCGGTGCCGTATGTGGTGCCCGGTTCGGCGCAACCTGCGGCGCCCGCGACGGGCAAGAAAGAGACCTTCGGCCCCAACGGCGGCGAGCCGCACCTGGCGCCGCCTAAAGACAAGCGTGCCCCCGCCGCCGACGCGGATCCTGCCGACAAGCAGCCCAGCTTGCCTAACGCCGAGAATCCCGATGAAACGAGCGGCGGCAACGGTTCGTCGGCCGGTTGGTCGCCGGCGCGCCCGCAGCGACGCGTGGTCCGCTCGACCTATACGCCCAGGAGTTAGCAGAACATCAGCGATCGAGGCCATAGGCCGGTTGGCCGCCTTGAAGCAACCAGCGAACCAGCGCCGGGGCACGGGCCGGAAGACATTTCTGGCTCGTGCCCCTTTTTTAATCTTCGACTTTATGGCCGCTGCCCATCACGATGACGCAACTTCACTCGCCGGACGGCGGGTGGCGTTTGTCGGCAGGCTGGCGGGCATGTCGCGGCGCGAAGCGCAACAGTTTATCCGCCAACGCGGCGGACAACCGATCGAGCGGCTGGAAGACTCGCCGCAGATCGTGGTGTTGGGCGAAGCAGAACTGCCGCTAGGCGACGCCGCCGACGTGTTGGCCGGCAACGAATCGCTCCGCCGCGCGGCCGACCAGGGACAGCTCAGCGTGATTACCGAGACGCAGCTTTGGCAGCAATTGGGGTTTGTGGAAGGCGAGCGGAATATTCACCGGCTCTACACGCCCGCCATGCTGGCCGATTTGCTGGGCGTCGAAGTGGCCGTCATCCGCCGCTGGCAGCGGCGGGGGCTGATTGTACCCGCCCGCGAAGTTCGGCGGCTGGCCTATTTCGATTTTCAAGAGGTGGCCACCGCGCGGCGGCTGGCCGAGTTGGTGGCCGGCGGCGCCTCGCCGGTGCAGATCGAAAAGAAGCTCTCGGCGCTGCGGCGGCTGGCGCCGGGCGTCGAGCGGCCGCTGGCGCAGTTGTCGGTGATTGTCGAGGGCAAAGAACTGTTGCTGAGGCAGGGCGACGGGCTGATCGACCCCGGCGGCCAATGGCGGTTCGACTTCGAAGCCCGATCATTCGATCCATCGCAGGCCGCGACGGTCCGCCCACGATTGCTCGCCGACGAGTCGCAAGATTCGCCTCCGCCTAGCGCTCAAGAGATGCGTGCCTGGGCCGCGCAGCTCGACGACGAGGGCCGGCTCGACCAGGCCGCCGAAGTGTATCGCACGGCATTGGTCGCCGGCGGGCCCGACGCCGAAATCAGCTTTTTGCTGGCTGAACTGCTCTACCGGATGGGCGACGTGACGGCCGCCCGAGAACGCTACTATATGGCCATCGAGCTCGACGAAGACTACGTCGAGGCGCGGGCAAACCTGGGCTGCGTGTTGGCCGAGACGGGACAGCCCGAGCTGGCGGTAGCCGCCTTCGAGGGCGCGCTGGCTTATCACGGCGATTACCCTGACGTGCATTATCATCTTGCCCGGACGCTCGACGAACTGGGCCGGCGTGACGAAGCCGAGCTGCATTGGAGGGTCTTCTTGGAGCTGGCCTGCGACAGTCCCTGGGCGACCACCGCACGAGAGCGATTGGGGACGGAGGAGGCGTGAGTTGGCGGCTGCGGGCGCCAAGCGATGTTTCAAACCGTCCCCGCACGCAGCGACATCAGTCGGTGCCAGCGCTCTACGAGCGCATGAAAGACGTTGATGACATATTCGTCGGTCTCTCCCGGGAACGTGGCTGGCGGCCACCAATCGCCGAAACCTTCTTTGCCCATCGGGATGCGCCTGAACGCCGCGCGAGCGTTCTTGAGTTCCCCCGCCTCGAGCGCCGCGAGGCACACTTCCAGCTCGTGCAAAGTGGGCGCGAAGGGATAGTCGTGATCGCGGCAAAACTTGATCAAGGTGCGATTAGCCTGGGCCTGGATGTTAAGGGCGTCGCCACCACGGTACGCGAATCTTTCGAGGGGAGTCATGAGATTCTGTAACCTTGTGCGCAGGCTCATAATTGAGGGGACGATCGAAAAAAATACGCCCCACCTCTCTGCCCGAAACAATAAATGCCGGGGCATCGCCCAGGCTCTGCGCCAGCCACCGGATGCTAGGTGCCTTCCAGTTTTTCGTTTTGGGCCAGTAGAATGCGCTCGGCGCGGAAGACGACCTCCAGATCTTTGTTGCTGGGCTTGGCGGCTTCTTTTAGCGCGGGCACAGCCAAGCGCCCCAGCTCGAGCAGCCGTTTTTCGGCCGCTTCGCGCACGGAATACTTTTCGGCGCCCAGTTCGGCAATCAGCTTTTGCACCTCGTCTTTGATCTTTGGATCGAGATTGCGCACCAACACCAGCGCTGTGCGGATGGTTTTGCGCGGGGCCGGATAGGCGACCAGCGGCAGACGCTCTTCGATGGCGTCGGGCGGCAAGCGAAAGAGCACCAGCATTTCCTTAGTTTCGACAAGCTTGCCCAGACCGCGGCCCAAGAGCAGCTCGATTTCTTTTTCGGTCAGCCCGACATGTTTCAGACTGGCGGCCAGCGATTCTCCGACCGCTTTCAGCTCGTCGGAGTCTTTCGCCAAGGGCTGAGACATTTCGACATCGACCCCCGGCAGCAGCGCGGGTTGCGCGGTGGCGGCCGGAGCGGGCGGGGCGGCAGTCGCTGGTGCCGGCTGCGCCGCGGCTGGCGCGCCAGGGGCGGCAGCCGCTTGGGGCGCGGCGGCGGGTTGCTTGGCCGCGACCTTTTCCGCCGGGGCATTGGCGGGCGTGGCATCTGCGGGCTTCTCTTCGGCGGGCTTCTCTTCGGCGGGCTTTTCTTCGGCGGCTTTCTTCTCGGGCGGCCCGGACTCGGGTTGCTGCGATTTGGGCGCCTCGGTGGCGAAGCCTTCGTTCTTGTCGGTTTCGGCCGGTTTGCTGTCGGCCGGTTTGCTGTCGGCCGGTTTCGCCGGAGCGAGCGAATCGACGCGGCCAATTCGCACGCCTTCGTCGCCGGCGGGAGCGATGATCAGCATGTCGAGCAATGGCGTCTTGCCGCGATTGGCCACCTGATAGGTGTCAGGCCCGCCGGTGAGCTGCAACGGCACTTCGTACTTCAATTCGCAATCGTAGACCAAAAACCGCTCGGTGCGGCTCTTGCCCTGGGCAAACAACGAGTCGAGCTGGCGGCCGGCCACAAACCAGTGCTTCTCATCGACCGCCGCCATGAAGGCGTCTTTGGCGGCTTCGGGCACGGTGGCCAGGTCGAGCCAACGCAGCCGCCCGCTCTTCGATTCGGCCGGCGGCCAGTGGCCCAAAAACCGTCCCGATTGCACCCGCAGATCGATCTCCAGATCCTTGACCGGCTCGCCGTGAAAGGTGATCAGCCCCAGCGGCGTGAGCTTCTTTTGCTCGTTGACGCGGCTGCGCTCGGTTTCGACCACGCCAGGCAGGGCGCTGGGGTAATGCTGCAACTGGTTCACTTGTTCCAACGTCGGATCGAGTCCCCACAACGAGAACTCGTGGATCTCGTAGTTCGCCACGTCGTCGTCAGCTTGAATCGCGGCCGAAACCCACATCAGGCTGAGTAGCGCACCGCCAACGCACAATACAAAAGCCAGTCGCTCAAGCAGTTTCATCATCGGCCTCGAAAAGAAGTTGCCGCCCTGACAGCGAACCTGCTGTTCATTCCCATACCCAAAAAACGACGGCAAGAAGAGAGGAGATATGGAGATACGACGGGATGAGGAGATTGGATACTTGCGATTCATCATCTCCCGTATCTCTCGGTCATCTTTCTATCTCCTTTAGTTGCCGTTCATTTTTTTGCCTTCTTTGGCGCAGAGTTACTTCGTGGCGCGGAAGATTCGAGCGTCGGCCCAGAGCACGCGGTCGCCGGTGTCTTCTGCTTCGCCAAAATCGATCTCCAATGCTAGTTGCTTGACACCGGAAAGTGGCACGTCGATCTCGACCGGTTCCGCGGTGGCCCGCAGGTCGGGCTGAGCGTACAGCTCGCGCCCGTCGCCCAACACGCGGCAAATGACGCGACCCCGTCCCCGCCCCGTTTCATCGAAACCGACGATGGCCTTGAACGATTCATACTGCCCATCGACCGCGTAGGTGAGCACGCTGCGCGAATGCGCCGCCAACCCCTTGGTGTAATTCTTTCCCTTGAGTTTCAGCGGACCGCCGTCAAAGCCTTGGTCGCGGCGATAGCTGAGACGATGCCCGAAGTACGGCACCTCGTCGACCGCCAGCGGATCGAGATCAGAAATGTACGTTACCTTGCCGTTGCGGAAGCCGACCCTGGCCACCGCCGATCGCGGAATCGCCAGCCGCCCGCCCCAGGCGGTCTCGACGCCCAGTTCTTTCTCGTCAACGCTCGCCCAAACGCCGGCCACCACGTCGCCGGTAAGTAGCTGAATGAGTTGATACGGATTGGCGTTGGGCTGACGCCGGGGGTTTTTGGCATAGACGACGCCCGCCAGCCGCCCGACGCCGATCGAACGGTCTTCACCCTCGAAATTGAACTTCAGCTTGCCGTCGACCACGGCCCGCGCGTTGCCGGTCACCTGCTGCACCGCCTGGTCGCGGCCCAGCACGACGGCGGCGTCGTCGGCTGCGGGATCGGCCAGCCGGGTCTCAAACTGCTGTCGGGCATCGGCCGCGGTCACCCCCGTGAACGCGATGCCGCGCACTTCCGTAAGGGCCAGTTTCACTTCAGGATGCCAAGGGGTTTTGATCGCGACCGTTTCCTCGCCCAAATCGAGCAGTTCGCCACGCAACACGGTTTTGTCGCGGCCATAGATGACCACCGCGGGCGGGCCAGCGGGCGCGGGCTGCGGCTGGCCCGCACCGGCGCCCATTTTCAACTGATGGTCGGTATGTGTTGTCCCCTGGAGCGACGTTTTCGACGTGGCGCCATCTTCGTAGGTGATGGTAATCTCGAATGCGCGCTCGAAGCAATCGTGGTTGATCGGCTCCAGGTAAAGCTCGGCGGTGGGCGAACCCTCGGCGCGTTCGACCGCCAGCTTCCAATTAGGCGTTTTGGCGGTGTCGAGCCGCCACGCGCCGCGCCCCTTGCCGCCGCGCGTGAGCACCACGATTTGCTTGGCTTTTTTGGCGCCAGCCAGACCGCTGAGGCGAAGATGGATGTCTTGAACGCCGTTGGCGCCCACGGCCCCGCCGACCTGCACCAGGTCGTGATTGTCCTGCCCGATCCACTGCGCTGCGAGCTGCGGCGTGTTGCCCAGCTCGACCACCGAGATTTCGTCCATCGCAATCTGCCGCTCGGGATCGACGGCTAGCACCAGCTTGCCGTCAACAATGGTTTTGACGGGGGCGGCGATACGCTCGTCATAGATGGTGGTGACGGCGGGACCGGGCGGGGGCGCCGCTGGCTGGCCGGCGGCCGCCTGAGCCGAGGGAGCGGCGGCCGGCTGTGGCGCCGCAACGGCCGGCTGCCCCGGCGCGGCCTGGGCGGGAGCTGCCGCAGCGGCCGCTGGCGCTGCCGGCTGCTCCGCGGGAACTTGGTCAGCCGACGCCCGCGATGCCGCGATTGCGATGAGTCCCACGACGCAAAGCAGCAGTAGGGTGGGGCGAGCGAAGCGAGTTCCAATCGTCATTAAGCTAGGGCGACCCCGCCGCAGAACATCGATAGGGAACGACCTCCGTGGCGTTCCGGGGACTGCGAATAGGCGCCATATCGGCGATTGCGGAACGCCACGGAGGGCGTTCCCTACAGGACAACCGCGCTGCTCGCACTCCGGGCCTTGTCGGTTCAATGTGCTGTTGCCACCGATCGTCATGATGCTGCTTTGCCTCCTTTGGCTGGCGCTCGCGTCGCGCGTTTTTCGCTTGCTGGTTTCGCGGCGGGTGTGGACTTCGGCTTCGCGTCACTCGGTTTTACATCGCCGCCCGCGGCGTTTTCGTCCGCCGGGGCTTCGCCTTCGGCGTTGGCCGGCTTTTCCTCTGCCAGGCGCTTGTAATAGCGCTCCAAAATCTTCTGGTAATGGGCCGGAAAACCTTCGGTCATCGATTGCACGATGCGGTCGCGTTCATGCGGCGGTAGCTCGGCCCATTGCTTGCCGTTCCGCCGGGCGGCGTGAAGGTCGCCGATGCCGCCGGGGCCGCCCTTGATGACCGAATCGGCCGCCGGACGGCTGGGGTTGGGCCCGCTAGCGCCGCCCTGCATCGACTGGCTTTGCTGCTCCAACTCTGCAATCAGCTTTTCGAGCTTGCCGACAATCTTCTGCTGCGACTGTTGCGTGGGTTCGCCGGTCGACATGCCCGACAGGTCGATCACCACCTCTTCCATGTCGAGGGCGATCGTACCAATGGGATCATCGCCGCCGTCCTGGGCAACGACCTGCGATGTTGTTGCCAAGATCGCGGCGAAGCACAACGCAAACGCAAATGCAGACTTTTTCATTAGTTTCCTCCTTGCAGCTCGTCGCCGCGTTCTTCGGCGAGTCGCTCGGTGGCGGCACGCACGTAATCTTGTTGATCGGCCACACGCTCGATGGCTTCGCGCAAGGCGGCCGATACCTCGTCGCCGCTACGTGATTGATCGTTGCGCGATTGATCGACATCCGCGGTCTGGCGGTTGGTGCGAAGTTGCAGCAGGCGGATCATTTTCAACTCGGCAATGAGCCGGTTGAGCTCGCGGCGGCGGTCGGCCTGGCCGCGTTGCGCCTTGCCAGGCGAAGCCGACGAGGGCAACTGCTTCATCGCGTCCAGCAAATCGTGCAGATCGGCCTCGATTTGCCGCTGGTCGTTGACCACTTGTTCTGAGCCGTCGCCATCGGCCAACGAAGCCTGCACGTCGGCCATTTCGTCGCGCACCATGATCAAAGCCGCCGGCAGGGCGATGCCGAACTCGGTTTCTTCGACCAGCGTAATCAGTTCGTTGGCAATCTCCATGATGCGGCCTTCCGATTTGCCCAGCCCAACCACGGCGTTGATGGCCTGCCGCGAGCCTTTGGCCGCTTTGGGACCGACCGTCTCGGTGGCCTCGCGAACGGCGATCTGCTTTTCGAGCATCAGCGTCAGCCCCTCCATCACACGCCGTTTGACTTCGGCCCGAAGCTGGTTGAGCAGCTTTTCGGCCTCGGCCTCAAGTTGCTCTTTAGCGTATTTGAGCGAGTCGAGCGCTTGCTGCTGGTCTTCGCTGGCCGGCTCGGCCTGCTGGTTGCCCAGACGGCCTTCGGCGCTCGACATGCTGCCATCGGCCCGCAGCAGCTCGCCCAGGGCGCCGGCGCCCGCTTCGCCCAGATCGCGCACTAGTTGGGTGATGCCTTCGTTGAGCTGGCGGTTCTGCGACTGATCGCGCTTCATGGCGGCGAAGTTCGCCTCGGCCAACTCGGCCTCGGCGCGGCGAATGGCTTCGGCCGTTTCGTCGCGCTCTTTTTCCAAAGCGGAAAGCGCCTCTTTCTGATGCGGCACGGCGGGAGTCGGTTCATGCTTTGATAGCGACTGCCCGGCCTCGCCCATCTGCGCATCAGCAGTTTGCAGGTTGGCAGACTGCTTGCCGGCTTGGGTCGCGGCCTCGGCGAGCGCTTTCGCGCCGTCGCGCGTTTTGGCTTGCTCTTTGGCCAACTCATCGAGCGAGTTCTTCGCATCGTCGCCCGGCTCGGCGACGTCTTTCACGGCGTCGGCCAGCTTGGCGCCTTGCGCGACGTGCTCGGCCTGCCGTTTGATCAGCTCTTCGAGCGTCGCGTGTTTCTTGCGCAGGCCGTCCAGCTCTTTTTGTTTTTCGGCGGTGCTGGCCGAAGCTTTACGCTCGCGGTCTTCCTCTTGAATGGCCTTGTCGAGCCGCCGCAGCGCCTCGCGCAACTGCCGCAGCCGCTCCAACTGCATCTGGAAATCGAGATCGGTGGCCAGCAACAGATCGTGCAGCCGCTGCAACTTCGAGAGAAGCTGCTTCTCTTCCGTCGCCGCCTCGGCCAAGGTGAGACGGTCGAGCAGCTTCTGCGTCTCTTTCATCTGGTGCAGAATCAGCTCTTCTCGGGCAAACTTCAGCCCGAGCATTAGCCGCGAAGAGTTCTCCGGCTCCAAAGCCTTGAGCGCCTCCGACAGCCGGTACATGCGCTCTTCGAGCTCGGTCATTTCCGCCGCGACTTTGGCCTGGCGAAAACTGAGCACTTCGCCGGGCGTGACCGGATCGGGCTTTTGGTCGCCGGCGGTTTTTTCTTTTTTGTCGCCCGACTGATTGGCGGCGCCTGCGGCGTTTTCTTTCGTGGAATCATCTCCGCTGGCGGCAGGCGCGGCGGCATCACTTTGCGCCCTTGTGCCGCGCGGCAACAGCCCCAGCAGGGCAAACGAACCGATTGGAATGGCGAGCAGAAGAGTCGCCCGGCCGCCGCAAACCGAGACGCAACGCGAACGTTTCATGACATCCTCTCCCGGCCCGCGGGCCAGATGGAAACCAGCGCCCTCGTGTCCCGCCATCATACCGGGCGGCGAATCTTAATGCGAGCGGCAGGTGTGGCCGCGCGGATGAATTTGGCGAACCGCCCCCAGCGCGTTACGCTGCTGGCGTGATCGAACCAAATCCCTACCAATCGCCTGTTTCGCTCGCCGAGCCACCGGAGTCGGATGTTTTTTACACGCAGAGGCTGGCAGCCTTGCGGTATGTTATTTCGGTGGAAGTCCGCAAGGGCGCGCTGAATCGCCGCCCGTCCATGTTGAGGTTTGGGGTGCCGTTGGCGATCGGGTCGCCGTTGCATGTTGATACGTTTCCGATCGGCTAAAGTATTGATATGACACCGAAAATTACGTCCGAGCAGCGGGCTGCCCTTAACGGCCATGTCGGTCCCTTGGCGATCAGAGACGAACAAACTCAACAGTTGTTTTTCCTGCTTGACCAAGCCAGCCTCGATAAACTTCAACGAGAGGCCGACCGAGCGGCGATACGCGAGGGCATCGCCGATATGGAGGCCGGCCGCGTCATGACGCTCGAGCAACTCGACGCGCGGATTCGAGCGACGGAGCAATTCACAAGAGAGTTGACGCCAGAACAAAGCTCGGCGGTGCGCGCAGCGGCGGACGCTCCGTTTCGCATGATCGACACCAGCACGAGCACCGAATATGTCTTCGTACGGGCGGACATTTACGAGCGCGCGCCATTTGTTCGGCGATGCCACTGCCAATGCATTTCTCGCCCAAATCGAGTCGGCGGACGCGGCGGGGTGGGATGATCCTGCATTGGACATCTATAATGTTCTCGATCCACGCCGGACATGAAGCGCGGCGAAGTTGTACTCGTGGATTTCCCGTTCGCGTCGGGCGGCGGCTCAAAGGTCCGCCCGGCGCTGATTGTGCAAAACGACCGCGGCAACGCGCTTCTACGAGACACGATCGTCGTACCGATCACCAGCAACGTCACCCGTGCGGGGCGAGCTGCCACTCAATTCGCCATCGACGTGTGCTTGAAGGAGGCGTTGGGAATCCCTTGACGCCCAAAGCGATCGCCGCTCGCAATCTGCCTACCGGCAACAATACGAAATAATTCCGTGCCACGGGGCGTTGACAGCAAAAGGGCGAAGGCTTAGGATCATCGGTTCGCCCCTAAATCGGGCGAGAAACCAAGCGGCAAAATCGACGTGATTTTGCACCAGGGTATTGGCACGAACGAAGCGGTCTGCGAGGGTACGAGCGCGTGGCTGGTCCAGCTAGTGAAGTGATCCGAATCCGCATGGAGGCCTACGACCACTCCGTGCTCGATCAAAGCGCCGCCGAAATCGTCGATACCGCCAAGCGGACCGGCTCGGAAGTGCACGGGCCGATTCCGCTGCCCACCCGGATCGAGCGCTATACCGTGCTTTCCGGTCCACACGTGGACAAGAAAGCCCGGCAGCAGTTTGAGATTCGCACGCACAAGCGGTTGATTGACATCGTGCAGTCGACCGCCAAAACGATCGAAGCCTTGAACAAACTGAGCCTGCCGGCGGGCGTGGACATCAAGATCAAGGCCTCGAGCCGGCAGCATTAATGAGGCCGGTATGAACTGCGCCGGCATAAACTGGGTCGGCACTAAAATGTCAGGCTGGAAAGCCTGACCTACACACCTATGAAATGGACGTCGCGCGGGTAATTTGCGGCTAACCACACCGCACCTCCCGGCGGCAGGCATCTTCGACAAGAGCCCACAGGGCACACGAGCGATGGCAATTGGATTACTCGGCCGCAAGGTCGGGATGACGCAGATATTTGATGAGACCGGCACGGTGATTCCCGTCACCGTCTTGCAGGCCGGTCCTTGCCATGTGTTGCAGCTTCGCACCGTCGAGCGCGACGGGTATGAAGCGGTTCAGTTGGGTTTTGCCGAGATGCCGCGGCGCTTGGCCAGTCGTAGCGAACGCGGCCACGTCGCCAAGCTGGACAGCAAGCGCGCCCGACGCCGCGGAGCGGGCGGCGTCGAGTTGCCCGATCGGGCAGGCTGCGAGCCGCAGCGATTCATCCGCGAGCTGCGAGGGGCGGTTGGCGAGCACGCCATCGGCCAGCAGCTTTCGGTCGCCGTCTTCGAGAGCGTTCCCTCGGTCGATGTGACCGGCACTTCCAAGGGCCGCGGCACCGCGGGGGTCATCAAGCGGCATAAGTTCCGCGGCCAGCGCGCCAGTCACGGCGTGAAAAAGGTGCACCGCCACGCGGGTTCGACCGGTTGCAATTCATTCCCCCACCGCGTCTTCAAGGGCCGCCGCATGGCGGGCCGCTACGGTGATGAGCGGAGCACGATGCGCAACCTCAAGGTGGTGCGCGTCGACGCCGAGAACAACCTGATCTTGGTGCGCGGCGCGGTGCCTGGACCCAACGGCGGATATGTGGTCATCCGCCAGACGAACAAACTTTAGGATCGGACGAGCAGGCTCATGGCCACATTGCCCATTTTGAACCGCAGCGGCGAGCAGGTCGGTAGTTACGAGATCGACCCCAGCCAGCTTGCGCCGCGCATCAATAAGCAGTTGCTGCACGACGTGGTGGTGATGTATCAGT
The DNA here is from genome assembly GCA_036379195.1 of Pirellulales bacterium. GTDB lineage: Bacteria > Planctomycetota > Planctomycetia > Pirellulales > JAICIG01 > JAICLL01. Next base: position 2,260 of record DASVHB010000137.1, on the reverse strand, counting down.
CGAACCAGCGGCTGGGTACCGCCAAGTCGAAAAGCCGCGGCGAGGTGGCCGGCACCACCAAAAAGATGTACCGGCAGAAAGGCACCGGCAACGCCCGGGCCGGCTCGCGGCGCAGCGGCATTCGCCGCGGCGGCGGGCACATCTTCGCCAAGCGGCCCCGCGATTGGAGCTACCGCATGCCTCGCAAGGCATTGCAGTTGGCCACGCGGATGGCGGTGGCCTCGAAGATTCGCGACGAGCAAGTCGTGCTGATCGATGAGCTGAGCATGGCCGCCCCAAAAACCCGCGAAATGGCCACGGTGCTCAAGGCTTTGGGTTGTCATCAGACAAGTCTGTTGGTCGCCACCGCCGGGCATGACGTGAATGTTTACAAGAGTGCCCGCAATATTGCCGGCGTGACGGTTTCGCCGGTAGGCGAGTTGAATGCCTTCGCGGTGCTAGCACCGCAGAAGCTGCTGTTGACGCGCGCTGCTCTCGACGCCTTGCGCGACCGCGCGGCTGCGAGACAGAAGACTGCGAAGGCCGAGTCCTGAACCCTGAACTTTGAATCCAGAACCTTCCATGGACGCAGGCACCCCAGCAACCGCACCCAGCCACGCACCGGCCCTTGTGCTCGAGCCGCACCAGGTGATCTTGCGCCCGCTGGTGACCGAAAAGGGCATGCACCGCTCGACGCGCTACAACGCCTATGCCTTTGAGGTGCACCGGCAGGCCACAAAGCTCGATGTCCGCCGCGCCGTCGAGTCGTTGTTTGATGTGAAGGTGATTCACGTGCGCACGCTGACTCGCAAGGGTAAGCCGCGCCGTAACCGGTTCCGCAGCGGGCAGACCAAAGACTGGAAGAAGGCCATCGTCAAGTTGAGCGAAGAGCACCGCATCGACTTCTTCTAGAGCAAAGTAGCTCCGACACTCCGTGGCGGAGTGCCGGGGTTACCTTAAAACGAAAGAACTATGGGAATTCGCCGATACAAACCGACCACCGCCGGCCGCCGCGGCGCCAGCGTGAGCGACTTTGCCGAGCTCACCCCCGGTGCTAAGCCCGAGCGGACGTTGCTGCAGCCGAAGCATGGCACGGGCGGCCGCAACAACCAGGGGCGGATCACCGCGCGGCATCGCGGTGGCGGCCACAAGCGGCAGCTTCGGTTGATTGATTTTCGCCGCAACAAAGATGGCGTACCGGCGCGGGTTCACTCGATCGAATACGATCCGAACCGTAGTGGGCGCATCGCTCTGCTGCACTATGTCGATGGTGAGAAGCGGTACATCCTTGCTCCGCACGGCTTGGAAAAAGGGGCCGACCTGATGAGCGGCCCCGACGCGCCGCCGGCCGTTGGCAACTGCCTGCCGTTGCGGAACATTCCGCTGGGCATGTCGATTCACAATATCGAGCTGCAGCCGGGCCGCGGCGGCGTGCTATGCCGCTCCGCCGGCACCAGCGCCGTGCTGGCCGCGCGAGACGCCAACTGGGCGCAGATCACGCTGCCCAGCGGCGAAATCCGCCGTGTGCCCGCCGCCTGCCGCGCGACCATCGGCACCATGAGCAATCCCGACCATATGAACATTGTGCTCGGCAAGGCGGGCCGCAAGCGTTGGATGGGTTGGCGCCCGCATGTGCGCGGCACCGCGATGAACCCCATCGACCATCCGCACGGCGGCGGCGAGGGCCGCACCAAGGGCGGCCGGCATCCGGTCAGCCCCACCGGCAAGTTGGCCAAGGGCGGTCGCACTCGCAAGCGGCGTAAGCCTTCGAACTCGGCCATTGTGCGCCGGCGGCGATCGGTACGCTACGGACAAATCAAACTGTAGGACGTTGACAGGAACGCAATATGGGACGATCGCTCAAAAAAGGCCCCTTTATCAACCCCAAGTTGTTCATGAAGGTCGAGCGGCTCAATCAGCAGGGCGCCAAAACGCCCATCAAAACCTGGGCGCGGGCCTGCACCATCGTGCCCGAATTTGTCGGACACACGTTTATGGTTCACAACGGCAAGCTGCACATGAAGGTCTTCGTGACCGAGGACATGGTCGGGCATAAGCTGGGCGAATTCGCCCCCACCCGCACCTTCCGCGGCCACGGCGGCAAGGGCGGAAAGAAATGAAGGGGAGGAGTGGCGAGGGGTGAGTGATGAGTGATGAGTGAAAAGTGAAAAGTGAAAAGTGAAAAGTGACGAGTTGCGGCGTAGGTAAGTTCTACGCAATTGTGTGCGGGTCACTCGCGCAGCCCCAACCCCCAACCCCCAACCCCCAACCCCCAACCCCC
>DASVHB010000136.1:0-6224 GCA_036379195.1 Pirellulales bacterium | reverse complement strand
GCGCGAAGATCGCGGTTGAGCGCGGCCTGGCGCCAAGAGCGCGGGACGGCGTAGAGCACGGCGCTCAGCAGGACGGCCGGCGCCACCCACCTCATGGCGGAACGCGTTTTCAAGGCTGCCACCCACCGTTCCGGGACTAGTCGGTCAGTTCAAATTGGAAAGGATCGTTGCCCGAAGGCTTCACCGTAGCCGTCAGTTCTGAGCTGCCGGGGCTGGTGTATTTCTCCGGAACCAACAACTTGCCGATCATGGTTCCGGGCATGCCCATGGGCGGTCCCCCGGCGCGCGGGCGCCCCGGTGGCCCCCCACCGGGCGGCCCAGCGGGCGCACTCGGAGCTTGGGCGCCTTCTTCCATCAATTTTCGCCCATCGGCGGGGCCACCGCCGGCCATGCTCTCTCGCAATTTTGCCGTGAAGTCTTCTCGTTTCGAGACGGTTACCGCGTAGTCGCCGGGCAAGGCGCCCGCGACCATCTTGCTGCCAACAAGGAACGTCTGCAACTTGAAGTTGCCTTGCGCGTCGGTGGCGCCCGATGCGCCGCGCGCCTCGCCCGTGGGGTCTTTCGGAATGAAGGAGATGTCCGCACCGTCCAGGGGCTTACCGTTGTAAGTCACGGTTCCTGTAACGGGCACGGTGGGAAGCGTTTCGCCCCCGCATCCCCCCAGCGCCGCCAGCGCCGCCAGGATTCCAACCAGCTTAATTCGATACAACATGAAGTCATTCCCGGTGAAAACTACGCTGCAATTACCAATCGCTCCCGACCGTCTTGCCGTCACGGCGAGAGCCTAAGCGCTGATAGATTTCATAGTTGATGGTTTCGTTCAAGAAATGCACCGACCCATCGCAAAAGACGGCCTGCGCGCCGCCGGGGTGCTTCGATTTGGCGCCGTTCGCGGAATCCGTTTGGCTCCAGGGAGCAAACGAGCCGCTATACGTCCAACCACTGTAATTAATTGTGATTCCTTGAATATCTTTCTCATTCAGACAGGTAGGAAAGTTGATCGGCGCTTTGGTCGCTCCGCCTTGATACCAGATGCTCGCCCAGCCATAATAATAGCCGCTATGACACTGGCGAGGGCATTCCATCATGGCGATGGTGTTGGACGTGCCGTCGTCGATGTCCTGAAATCGGGCTGCCCAGTTCGAGGTCCCAAATACTCCGTTACCGTTGCCGCCGCTGCCATCCCAGCCATCCGAAATCCAGCCAGGACAATCGCCAAAGTAGCCATTCCAGCCGTTGCCGCCGTTATATCCGTATGGTGACAGCGGGATATACGGCGCCAGCGGACCCGTTCCGTACGCGTTTTGAAACGTGGGAGTGCCCCAGCAGACCAGGTAGTCGGTCGACGCGAGAGTAGCGCCGGTTACCGGATAGCCGGTCATCCAACCCACGCTGGGACAAAGGAAACCCGGGATGACCGAGCTGCCCAGGAAGCCCACCGGCTGTGAGATTCCCGGTTGGGTGGCGCTGTAAGCGCCGTTCACGGTGACGGCTGGTCCCCAGCCCTGTTCTTCGGTGGTGTAGTTCAAATTGAACTGGCTGTAGAGCGCCTGTTGCTCAATAAAGGGAAGCAACCGAGTGTGGGCTCCGCCGGTCGGCCCTTGAGTGGCGTTGCGGGTCCAGCGTCCGCCATTGGGATTCGTTTCAGAGCAAATCGGAAATCGCTGGAAAGCGTCGTTGTAATTATGAATCGCCAGCCCAAGCTGTTTCATATTGTTCGTGCATTGGCTGCGCCGCGCCGCCTCACGCGCGGCTTGCACCGCGGGCAACAGCAAAGCGATCAAGATGCCAATAATGGCGATCACCACCAGCAATTCGACCAGCGTGAAACCGCGCCGGCGTTGCCGTGATAGAAAAGCACACATGGTTCAGGTCTCCGAATCAATGAATGAAAAAAACCAGATACTCCCCCGGCCAGCGCCAGACGGGAGGCGAGAACGCCGTCGACGCTTTGCCAATATCTCTGAACCGCCTTGAGCATAACAGGCGCCCGCCGGATGTCAAATTATTTAGGCTTAAAATGGCCGCTTTTGCCCTCGTATGCGTGGTCGGCTAACTACTCCATATGGAGGGTGACGGTTGCGGCGCTGTGCAGGAACCCCTTTCTGCGATGCGAACCTGATGTGAGTCTGTAGGGAACGCCCTCCGTGGCGTTCCGCGAGGAGCGGCGCGACGTCGGTCCGCAGCACACGGAACGCCACAGAGGGCGTTCCCTACGGACGCCCATTGCCAACCCGTTCGTACTGCCCATTGTGGCGCAGTGTACGAGTTTGCTCTTGAGCGCGGTAGGGAACCCGATAGGATAAACAGTTCAGCCTCCTTAGCTCAATTGGTTAGAGCATCTGACTCTTAATCAGAGGGTTCTGGGTTCGAGTCCCAGGGGGGGCACTTTACCGCCTCCGGCAGCGGCAAGCGCACCATGAACTCGCTGCCGCGGCCCAGCCCGTCGCTGGCCACTTGCACGCTGCCGCCGTGCAAGGTGACGGTGTCTTTCACCACCGACAGCCCAATGCCCAAGCCGCCTTGCGGCCGGCTGGCGAACTCGGCCTGGGTGAACAGGTCGAAAATGTGCGGCATGACTTCGGGGGCGATGCCTACGCCCGTGTCTTGCACCCGCACCACCGCCTCGTCGCCCTCGGTAGTGGCCTTGATCCAAATCCTGCCGCCGTGTTGCGTGTACTTGGCCGCATTGTCGATGAGATTGACAAAGACCTGCCGCAGCCGCACCGGATCGGCGTCGAGGTAGATTGGCACGGTTGGCAACAACTGCTGCAACCGTTGCGTTCGCTCGTCGATTGACGGGCGAGACGTCTCGATGGCCTGGCCGATGATCTCTTGCAGCACGACCCGCTCCAGATGCAGTTCAACCTTGCCCTGAGCGGTGCGCGCCATGTCGAGCATGTCGTCGATCATGCGGCCCATGAACTCGGCCTGCCGCCGAATCATGCCCAGTGCCAGCGACATATCGGGCGACGCCGGCGGAAATTGCTCGAGCAATTGCGTGGCGTTCGAGACCACGGCCAGCGGATTGCGCAACTCGTGGGCGAGCGTCGAAATGAAGTTATTCTTTCGCTGCTCGGCTTGTTGGAACGCGGCGACGCGGCTCTCCACCGCCTCCAACTGCGCTTTCTGGTCGGTGCGGTTCCGCACGATCTTGACGAAGCCGACCAGCCGGCCTTGCTCGTCGTGCAGGGCTGTCAGCGTGCCGCTGGCCCAAAACCTGCCGCCATCCTTGCGCAACTGCCAGCGGTCGTCTTCCGACTCCGCCGATCCGCTGGCTGTCTTCAGTTCCCATGATGACAGGTCTTTCTGCAAATCTTCGGGCGTGAACAGCACCGAGACATTTTGCCCGATGATTTCTTCGCTCTGGTAACCAAACACCCGTTCCGCCCCGGCCAACCATCCGACGATCACGCCGTTCGGGTCGATCAGAATGAGAGCGTGCGTGCCGACCTCGTTCAATGCCAGCTCAAGCAGGCGGCTGGTAACCGCGGAAGGTTCGTCTGACATCCTTTCTCCTCAGAACGGAAGACCGCTGGGGACGCAGACAAACTACGGCATTTGCCGTTTTTCGTCCACCGATGAGACCGACCGGCTGGCTATGCCCAGGCTTGTACGAGCGGTACGATCGCATTTGCCCAAATCTGATACCCCGCGGCCGTCAGGTGGGTGTTGTCGGAATCAAACGCACCGGGCAGCAACTCGCCGGCGCTGGTCAGCAACGACGCCGAGAGGTCAACATAATACACGTTCGTCCCATCGGCGAAGGTCGCCACGATCGCATTAGCCCGGGCGATCGTTTGCCGCTTGGGATCGCCCGCTGGTCCCTGCGGGGGAACGCCCATCACCAGGATCTTGGCGTCGGGCAGGGCGCTGCGCAGCTCGTCGAGATTGGCCTTGATGCCCGCCGCGATGTCGTCGGGCGAACCGCCTAAACCGACATTGTTGGTGCCGATCATGAGCACCACAAGCTTCGGATCGATGCCGTTCAGATCGCCGTGCTGCAACCGCCATAGCAGGTTGCCGGTCGTGTCGCCCGGAACCCCGGCGTTCATTGCACCTGCGACGGCGAAATCTTGGTTCCAGAGGTCGCCGGCGACGAGGGGCCAGTCTGCGGTCAGCGAGTCGCCGGCGAACAGCACGTCGACGTTGCCCTGAGCGGCCCGGCTTTCGATGGCCTGGTTGTCGCCCGCCGACCACGAAAAACCGCTGGCCAGCGGCACGGCAGCCGGCGAGACACCGGTGGCTTGTTGAAAGAACTCACGAGTATCGGCCATGAAGGCGATCACATCCTCGTCGCTCGTGCCGGCGGCGAGTTGGCTTACCCAATAATCGACGGACTGGGCGTCTGGCCGCGTGTCGAGCATCGCTTGATAGTTGCCTTCGACACGGGCCGCTTCACGCTCGAAGCTGCTCGTGATGCCCAGCGCGACTTCGGCGCGGGTGTCGCCCGAGGCAAGTCGGGCGAGCCAGTAGCTTTTGCCCGCCGGCTCGGCGGGCCGCGAGAGAATCGCTTGATAGGCGGCGTCGAGCCATGAGACGTCGGTGGCGCCGACATGTTCGAAAAACGTATCCGAGGCCGCCAGCGCCGCCTCGAACTGCTCGTCGGTCGCGCCATTTTTCATGGTGGCGATCGATGCGGCCATCTCGCCGTTCGACGGGGCACGCCCCAATTCGCGCTGGTAATCGGGTCGAACGATTTCGTTGGTCAGGTATTCGTCGCTCTGCGTCAACGCGGCGGCAAACTGTTTGAGCGGCAGCCCGGAAACGAGCTGCGAAGTAAAATAGCTCAGCGCCGAGGGCCCGGGCTCGCGATTGAGCACATGGGAAAACAGGGCACGCACTTCACTGCCGAGAATCGCCACATCGGTCGATTCCGGATCGCCGAGGGGCGCCGCGGCGCTGAGCATCAGGCGGCAATCGAGCGGTTGGCCGACCAGCCGCGTCGCGCGCCACGCGAAACTCCGCGCGGCGGACCGCGATCGCCAACCCCTTGAGTTTTTCCGCATCAGGAGAAATGCACCAAGTCGCCGGGAAGCCGAGAACAAACGCAGGGCTAGTATAATTCGGCGGAAACCGGCATGCGACACTCGTAGGCTGGCTTTCGCTGGCTGACGCGTCGGGCTACCATGCCCGATGACGATATGGTTGCAAAATGAGGAGTCGATGTGCGTACGCCACGGACCTTGCTGGCCGGAAGCCCGGATCGGGATTCGGTTGTGTTCACCGCCGTATGGCTGACTTGCCTTTGCTGGCAGCCATCGTGGGCGATCGCCGACGAGCCGGCTGATGCAAGTCGAATCGCGGTTGAGCAAGATCCCGACACGCTGACGACCCGCGTGCTGATCGAAGCCAAAGACGGCAAAATCTCGTGGGCCGATTTGTGGGCCGGGCTTGCCAAAGCCAAGGGTTACGATGCCGACTTTCACCACGACCATCCTGACGTGCGGCTGCGAATGATTACGCTCTCGATGGGCGGCCTGGTGGCCCGGCGAGCGCTGGAAGTCCCCGCGCTCGATCCAAAGAACGTGGTGCAACTGGTGATGATCGGCCCGCCGAATCATGGCTCGGCGCTAGCCTATTGCGGTTTCGGTTTGCAGATCTGGCAATTTCTCGACGACCCGAAGGCCCGTTCGTTTGCCGAACGCTTCTACCACACGATCGACCAACTGCGCGATCGGGTCAAGCAAGCCGAAGAGCGCCATCGTTTTTTGCAGTTCTTGGGTCCGAAGATCGACCGCGTGCTGGTCCAGGGCGATGAATTGGTCCACGGCAAGGGCGACGGCGCGGTGGCGATCGAGCGCGGCAAATTGGAACATGTCGAGGATACGTTGGTGATCGAGTTCGATCATCTGTCGATGGGGCGGCGCCCGCAAACCGATGGCGAGCGGCAGTTACGCGAAGGAATTGTGAAGCGATTGCAGGAGCCATTGCCAAAGTAGCTCAGCAATGAGTCGCGATTTGTTTTTCAGCAATTTACGAGCATCGATGCCTGGATCACCAGCGAGCACGATGAACTACCGCGTGAGACGAGCAGCGACGAAGGCGGCGGTGGTGGTGTTATCAAGTTTGGGCGGCGGCGCCTTGGGTCAAGAGCCGTCTCTCGCCACACGGAACTTGCCCACCGCGACAGAGATGGCGCTCGCTCGCGACGATGTTTGGGGCGAGGCCGCGCTTGCGCAACCAGATGGGCCGAGTTACGAATTCTTTCGCGATCTGCTGCC
>DASVHB010000135.1:0-4837 GCA_036379195.1 Pirellulales bacterium | reverse complement strand
GGCAGTTTCGCAGGTCATGTTTCCTAAGCCCGCATGGGCAGCCTGGAAACCGACCTGCCAATCGCCCATTTCTGTCAACACCAAGTTCATCGGGAAATACACGAAAAGATGTGTAGAACAACGAGGGCGCAGCCCTGGGTTTGCGACACCATGAATTGTCGTAAGCCCCAACGGGGCGCCATTCCTGATCGGCCCGCGAGCGTGGTTGAAGCCAGTCGCGCCCCGTTGGGGCTTACAACCACCGGATTTTGGCGACAACCCAGGGCTGCGCCCTGGGCTATCGAATGACGCACCTTCGGTGCTGGAGAACGAGCGCGCGGGTAAGTCAAAAGCAATCGGAGTCATATCGCAGCCATGAGCCTCTTCAACTGGTTAACGCGTCTGCTGACCGGCCAGCCGCGCGGACCTGCGCTCACCCATGACCGAGTGCAGCAGATCGCGGAGCGAGCGCTCGGCAGGCTGCGCGAGGCGGCCGAACAAGGGAACGTCGACGTCCCCGTTCAGCGGGCCACCACGCCGCCGCGGCCCGAGCCAAAACGACTCGCTGGCCTCGACGCCGCGCAGTTCGCCCCGCTCTCCGACGCGGAGTTGAAAAAACGTCTGGGCGGCGTGCGCGGAATCGTCGGCTCGTTGTTTGGAAATCCCTGGTTTGGCCGCCGCGACTTGATTCCGCCCGCCGGCGATCCGCGCACCGGACTCATCGACCGCGCGATGGTGGCCCACGGCTTGCTGACGCCCGAAGAGCTGGTCGAAATTCATCGCGTGGGCGACGAGATGGAACGGCTTCGCCCCGACCTGGCCCACGCCGCTCGGGTGGCGCAAGAAGAAGTGGTGCGCGACCGCGAAGATCGCGAGGCGCTGAAGCAACGCAAGAAGGCCGAAGCCGCCGAACGCAAACGACGGCACGCCGAGCAGGTTGCCCACCGCCGGGCCACCGACATCATCTTTCTGGGCCGCGGCGTCTCGCGCGGCCTGGCCGACCGCCGCGCGAACGTCGAGAAGTTGCAGCAGGCCGGGCTGCCCGTGCTGGCCACGCCCGCCGACGTGGCCCAGGCCGTCTCGCTGAGCATTCCGCGCTTGCGTTGGTTGGCCTTTCACAGCGAGGCGCCGACGCGCATTCACTACGTGCGGTTCACCGTGCCCAAGAAAAACGGCGGTACGCGCGAGCTGGCCGCTCCGCACCGCGATCTGGCCCGCTGCCAGCAATGGATCTGGCTCAACGTGCTGGCCAAAGTGCCCGTCCACGAGCGGGCGCACGGCTTCGTGCCGGGGCGCGGCACGGTGTCGAACGCCGCCCACCACGTCGGACGGGCGGCGGTCGTGAACGTCGATCTCAAAGATTTCTTTCCCACGATCGCGTTCCGCCGCGTGAAAGGAGTTTTTCAAGAGCTCGGGTATTCTCCGGCGGTGGCCACGATCTTGGCGCTTCTGGCGACCGAGTCGCCGCGGCGGGCGGTCGAGCGGGCAGGCGTCACCTATTATGCCGCCACTGGCGAGCGTGCCTTGCCGCAGGGCGCCTGCACCAGCCCGGCGATCAGCAACCTGGTGGCGCGGCGGCTCGACGCGCGGTTGTCGGGCATTGCCGCCCGGCTCGGCTGGGTCTACACGCGCTATGCCGACGATCTGACGTTCTCCGCGCCCGCTGAGGCGGCGCACTTGGCGGGATATCTCTTGGCGCGGGTCCGACACATCGCTGATGACGAAGGCTTTGTCGTCAACGAAGCGAAGACCCGCGTGCAGCGGCAAAACGCTTCGCAGCGCGTCACGGGCATCGTGGTCAACCAGCGGCCCGGCGTGCCGCGCCGCTTGGTGCGGCGGCTGCGGAGCATCTTGCACCGAGCGCGCCGTGAAGGGCTGGCCGCTCAAAACCGCGCGGGCCATCCGCATTTCGAAGCCTGGCTGCGCGGCATGATCGCCTATGTTTCGATGGTCAACCCCGACCAGGGACGGCGGTTGCGGGCCGCTTACGAGGCGCTGCAGCCGCGGTAAGGCCGATTGTAGGTCAGCCTTTCCAGGCTGACACGTCAGGCTAGAAAGCCTGACCTACGAGCGGTGAAAGGCGACTCAACGCCAGTAGCGCGTAGGGTGGGCCGAGCGAAGCGAGTCCCACCATCTCGGGCAGCACGATGCCGCATGGTCTGGTGCGGCCAAAAGGTGGGACTCGTTTCACTCGGCCCACCCTACGATATCCGCCTTGTATTGTCGAATTTCGCTGGAGCGAAAGTAGCGTTTCTTTCGCGGAGCGAAAGACGACTTTATGCCAACAGCTCGTTTGCGACACGGGCGTGCGAGACTTCGACGTCGGTCAGGCTGTCGTTGCGGCCCTCGTGCGGATACGTCAGCCGCACGTGATCCAGCCCCAGGGCGTGCAACAGCGTCGCGTGCAGGTCGTGAACCGTTACCACCTGGTCCACCGCCGCGTAACCAAAGGGGTCGGTCTGGCCGTGCGCGTAACCGGCCTTGAATCCGCCGCCGGCCAACCAGAGAGAAAAGGCATGGCGGTTGTGGTCCCGTCCGTCGGCGCCCTGCGAGATCGGCAGGCGACCGAATTCGCCGGTCCATAGAACGATCGTCGAGTCGAGCAGGCCCCGCTGCTTGAGGTCCTGCACCAGGGCGGCGCTGGGCCGATCGGTGCGGGCACAAAGCCCCTTGAGGCTTTCGGCGTTCTTGCTGTGCGTGTCCCAAGGTTGGCCGCTCATGAAGACCTGTACGAAGCGCACGCCGCGCTCGACCAGCCGCCGGGCGAGCAAACACCGCGCGGCATACTCCTGCGTCTCGGGTCGGTCGAGGCCATACAGCCGCCGTGTGGCGTCGGTCTCGCCCGACAGATCGAGCACGTCGGGCACGGCGGTCTGCATGCGGGCCGCCGTCTCGAAGTTGGCAATTCGCGCGGCCAGTTCCGAACTGTCGGCGTGACGGCTGCGGTGCGATTCATTCAGATCCTTGAGAAACTGCAACTGTTCGCGCCGGGCAGCCGGCGTGACGCCCGGCGGCGTCGCCAGGTTGAGCACGGGCGAACTGCCGGAGCGGAACGGAGTGCCTTGATACACTGCCGGCAGCCAACCGCTCGACCAGTTGCGCACGCCATCGACGGGCGATCCGCCCGGATCGGACAGCACCACGTAGCTGGGCAGATCACGACTTTCGGCGCCCAGAGCGTAGGTGACCCAGGAACCCCAAGTGGGACGGCCCGCTTGAATCTTGCCGCTATGAATCAGCCGTAGCGCCGCTTCGTGATCGACTGATTCGGTGGTCATCGAGCGCACCAACGTCAGATCGTCGGCGATCTCGGCCGTGTGCGGCAGCAGCTCTGAGAGTGCCATGCCCGATTGACCGGCCGGCGAAAACTTGAAGGGCGAGGCCAGCAATTTGCCTTGCTGGTTGTTGAAGTGTACTTCCAATTCGCCAGGATAGGCTTCTCCGTGCCGCTTGGCCAGTTCCGGTTTGGCGTCGAACAGATCCATCTGGCTCGGCCCGCCGTGCTGAAAGAGGCAAATGACGGCCTTGGCTTTGGCGGCCGGTTTCGCCGACCTTGCTGGCTTGGCGCCTCGAGCCGGCCGCTCGCACAGCAAATCGGCCAGCGCGAGCGTGCCCAGGCAGCCGGCATAGCGACCCAGGAACGCTCGGCGATTGACGGCAAATGGGGAGGTGGCGTTCATAACAGGGGTCTATTGATGACAGAAAAATGAGGGACAGAAAAAAAGAAAAGAGGCAAATCCGGAAGACGGGCATGCCTGCAAAACCTCTCACTCACTTCCCTTCGTCGTGTTTTTTTGTCCCTCATTTTTCTGTCAGTCTTCATCGTCGCGCAACAGCGTGTTGAGCATTGATTGTGACATCGGATCAGGGACAATCATTCGCTACTCAAGATACAAAAACGCATTGCTCGCCAATAACATCTGACAGAAATCGACGATCGCCTGCCTCTCGGCGTCGGGCCGACTAGCGTAATGGCTCGGCTGTGTGCGCAAGAAACGCTCGGCTGCCGCCTGCTCGTCATCGCGCGGCGGTCGCCCGGCGACGAGCAAAAACGCCCGACGTATTACGTGGCTGTTCGATTCGCCCGTCAATCGTTCTGCCAACCCGCGTGCTCGGTTCACGGCAAAATCGGAATTCAACGCACTGAGCGATTGCAGCGGGATGGTGGCAGACGATCGCCGCGTGCAGTTAGTCACAATCGACGGCGCATCGAATACCTCCAATACGCTCAGCGTTTGCGTGCGCCGTTGTTGCAGGTAGATGCTGCGGCGCCGCCCGCCCGGTTGGCTCTCGTCGACCACCACTTCGCCGGCGGCGTTGCGACGGGTCGGCACATAGCGTCCAGCCATCGACCGGTCGAGCTCGCCGCTGGCGGCAAGCGCGGCGTCGCGCAGGCTTTCGGCATCGAGCCGCCGTAGCGGCCAACGCCACAGCAGCCGGTTGTCGGCATCGATGCGCAAGGCGTCTTCACGCGGCAGGCTCGACTGTCGATAAGCGATTGAAAGCAGGATCGAGCGGTGCAGCGTTTTCAGGCTCCAGCCGCTGGCGATAAACTCGCACGACAAATGTTCCAGCAATTCCGGGTGCGAGGGCGGGCTGCCGCTCAGGCCCAGGTTTTCGGGCGTCGCGCAGATTCCCACGCCAAAATGATGCTGCCAGATGCGGTTGACCGTCACGCGGGCGACCAGCGCCGCGGCGCGCGAGCCCGGTTGCGTCAACCAGCGCGCCAGAGCCAATCGCCTGCCGCTGCTGGCCGGGCCGGGCCGCGGCGCCAACAAATAACGGTTCGCAGATTCGCTGAGCACGCCAGGCACACCCGGCTCGACCTTAGCCCCGCGCTGGCCGTAGTTGCCGCGCA
>DASVHB010000134.1:0-6040 GCA_036379195.1 Pirellulales bacterium | reverse complement strand
ACGCCGCCGCGGCCGCTTTGGCCATTTCGCCGCTGCCATTCCAAGGGCCCATCGCCTCGGTCCGTCTGGGCCAGGTCGATGGCGAATTCGTTGCCTTTCCCACTCAGGACGATCTGGAAGAGAGCGATCTCGATCTGATCGTCTCGGGCAGCCGCGACGCGGTGCTAATGATCGAAGGATTTGCCCGCGAGCTGCCCGAAAGCCGCATGCAGCAAGCCATCGACGAATGCCAGCGGATCATCCGCGAGATCTGCGACTTGCAGATCGAGCTATCTCAGAAGGTGCAGGTGGTCAAGCAGCAATTCGAAACGCCACCCGCTGATACTACCTTTAACACCATGCGGTCGCGTTATTACGACGCGTTCCGGCAAGCGAAGCAGACCTCGGGCAAGCACGCCCGGGCCGACGCGGTGGCTGCCCTCAAAGAGAAGGCGGTCGCTGAAATGATCCCGAATCCCGACGCGCCCGATGCGCTTGATCGCGGGGCCTTCGGTCACGCCTGGCACCAGCTCGAAGAGCACGTGGTGCGCGACCTGATCCTCTCGGGCACCCGGCCCGACGGCCGCGGCAGCAAAGACCTGCGGGCAATTCACTGCGAGGTCGACGTGTTGCCCCGCGTACACGGCTCGGCCGTATTTCAGCGCGGCGAAACGCAGGCGCTAATCACCATCACGCTGGGCACCAACCGCGACGAGCAGCGAGTTGACGGTCTGATCGACGAATACTCGAAGAAGTTCATGCTGGACTATTACTTCCCATCGTTCTCGGTGGGCGAGGTGCGGCCCATTCGCGGTCCCGGCCGCCGCGAGATCGGCCACGGGGCATTGGCCGAACGAAGTGTGAAGCCGGTGCTGCCCGACCCGGAAGAGTTTCCCTACACCATTCGCGTGATCTCCGACATTTTGGAGTCGAACGGTTCCAGCTCGATGGCCAGCGTCTGCGGGGCCACGCTGGGCCTGATGGCCGCCGGCGTGCCGATCAGCAATCCGGTGGCGGGCATCTCGGTCGGGTTGGTCAAAGAGACCGACGACAAGTGGACCCTGCTCACCGACATCATCGGCGACGAGGACCATTTTGGCGACATGGATTTCAAAATTGCCGGCACGCAAAACGGAATTACCGGCATTCAGCTCGACCTGAAGATCAAAGGCATCAGCCGCGAGATTATCGCGGCCACGATGGCCCAGTCGCGCGAAGCCCGCATCCATATTCTGCGGCACATGCTGTCGGCGATTGCACGCCCCAATGAAGAGATTTCGCCATGGGCGCCGCGGCTGTTGCGCACCAAGATCAACCCCGACAAGATCGGCGCTTTGATCGGTCCGGGCGGCAAGACGATCCGCGGCATACAGGAGATGACCGGCGCGGTCATCGAAGTCGAAGACGACGGCACGGTGACGGTGGCCAGCAACGACGCCGAATCGGCGAAGGCGGCCATGCGGCGGGTCGAGGCCCTGACCGAAACCGTCAAGATCGGCAAGATCTACGAAGGCCGCGTGACGAGCATCAAAGAGTTCGGCGCGTTCATCGAGATCATTCCCGGCAAAGACGGGCTGTGCCACATCAGCGAGCTTTCCGACGGCTACGTCAACAGCGTGGGCGACGTTTGCAAGGTGGGCGACGAAATGCTGGTGAAGGTGATCGCCATCGACGACCAGGACCGCGTGAAGCTCAGCCGCCGCCAGGCGATGCAAGAGGCCGAGCAGCCCGTCGGCAGCGAGGGAGGCGACTGAGCCTCGCCCGACGATCGTTTCACGTTTTCTTGACACGCGGCCCGGTGGCTGGGGCGGAGGCTTGCCGATGCCCCGGTGCGCTCGGTCTCGCGCATTTGTAGGATGACCTTCCTAGGTCGTCCAGAACCAAACAGGACCACCTAGGAAGGTCATCCCACGTTCACGGCCAAGCGAGGATTGGCCCCGCACCGTTGCGGCAGCGGTGTTACTTCGGCAGCTTCACGGTCTGCGCGCATCGCTTGCAGCGCGTTCGCTGCGAATTGAGCTGGCAGCCACACTTCGGGCAGCGGCGCGCTTTTGACTTCAGCTTTCGGCGAGTACGCGGGCGTGTCTGCATGGCGGATTCCAGTCGTTAGGCGGGTGAGTTTTGCAGCCGGCAGAATAAAGCATTTGCGTGCCGGTGCAAAGGCCATGCACAAAAACTGCACTTTGTCGGCGCCGCCGATTGTGCGATATTTCGGCGGTGAAAATCTTCTTTTCCGCCGGCGAACCCAGCGGCGACTTGCACGCCGCCAACCTGATGCGGGCCCTGCGCGCGCGCCTGCCAGGCGCCGAGTTCGTCGGTTATGGCGGACCGGAAATGGCCGCTGCCGGCTGCCAATTGCACGCCGATCTGACCGCCCTGGCCGTGATGTGGTTTCTGCGGGCATTGCTCAACCTGCACAAGTTTCTAGCCCTGGTGGGCCGGGCCGATCGCTACTTTCGCCATGTGCGCCCCGATGCCGTGGTGCTGGTCGACTATCCGGGCTTCAACTGGTGGATTGCAAGGCGGGCCAAGGCCCACGGCATTCCGGTGTTCTATTACGCGCCGCCGCAAATCTGGGCCTGGGCCAGTTGGCGCGTGAAAAAAATGCGCCGCTATGTCGACCACGTGCTGTGCAGCTTGCCGTTTGAGGAAACGTGGTTTCGCCAGCATGGCTGCAACGCCACGTTTGTGGGGCATCCGTATTTCGACGAAGTGCGGCGGCAAGAGCTCGACCAGGCGTTTCTCGACCAGCAGATGGCCCGCAGTGGGCGGCTGGTGACCATCTTGCCTGGCTCGCGCACGCAAGAGGTCGAGCATAACCTACACTGGTTCCTAAAAGCGGCGGCCCGCGTTCACGAGGCTGTGCCCGACGTGCGATTCGCGGTGGCCAGCTTCAAGCCGCACCAGGCCGAACTTGCCCGGCGCATGATTCGGTCCAGCGGCCTGCCCGCCGAGGTGTTTCTGCGGCGCACGCCCGAGCTGATCGAGCTGGCCGAATGTTGCATGGCGGTGTCGGGTTCGGTGTCGCTGGAACTGTTGCACCACACGCGGCCCACGGTGGTGCTGTATTGGATCAACCGCGTCGCTTTCTTCGTGCAGAGCTGGTTCCGCAAAGTGAAGTACATCACGCTGGTGAATCTGCTGACTTCCGACGAACTGTTTCCCGACGATGTCACACCGTATGATCCAAAGCAGCCGGGGGCCGAGCGGGTGCTCTTTCCCGAATACCTCACTTGCGAAGATCGCTCGCACCAGGTGGCCGAGCACGTGATCGAGTGGCTGATGGACGAAGATCGCCGCCGACGCACGGTGGCCGAGTTGGTAAAATTGAAAGTGCGCGTGGGGCACGGGGGCGCCTCGCGGATGGCGGCTGATTATATGTTGAAGGTGCTTTCGGGCGGCAAGCAGCCGGTTCCTCGCCCGCATTTTCTGCCCGGCATGGCGGTGAAGAGCAGCGGCGGCCACCGCCGGTTGGCGATGGCACGCTTGCTCGTCTTGGTGGTTTTGGCGCTGCTGCCGACCAGCCACGCGGTGGCCGAGCCGAGCGAGCGAAGCGGCGAAATCCGCTTTCAACCGGCGGCCGACGAAGCTCACGTGCCCGAGCTGTTTCAATTAGAAGCCCATACGTTCACCTTCCGGCAAACACCGCAGGCGGCGGTGGCCAAGGGATACGACGTGTTTGAGGTGACGTTTCCCTCGCCGGTGGAAACGCCCCACCCAAATAACAACACGGTGCATTGCGAATACTTTCGCCCGCACGCCACGGGCAAGCATCCGGCGGTGATCGTACTGCACATCTTGGGCGGCGACTTCAATCTTTCGCGGTTGTTTTCGCGGCAGTTGGCCGCCGACGGCGTGGCGGCGTTGTTTCTAAAGCTGCCCTACTACGGGCCGCGGCGTCAGCCCGGCGAAAAGGCCCGCATGATTTCAGAGAACCCACGCGACACCGTGGCCGGCATGCGGCAGGGCATTTTAGACATTCGCCGCGGGGTCGCCTGGCTGGCCGCGCAGGAAGAAGTCGATGCCGATCGGCTGGGCATTTTCGGCATCAGTTTGGGCGGCATCACCAGTGCGTTGGCGGTGAGCATTGAGCCGCGGCTTACCAGCGCCTGCTTGATGCTGGCCGGTGGCGACGTGGCCCGCGTAGCCTGGGACGATCCGAAAATGGCTCGCCTGCGAAATCGCTGGCTGGCCGACGGCGGCAGTAAGGAGGAGTTCTTCGATCTCTGGAAAAGCATCGACCCGATCACCTACGCCGAGCGTGCGCGGGGCAAACCCATCTTGATGCTCAACGCCGCCCACGACGAAATCATTCCGCGCGCTTGCACCGAATCGCTCTGGCACGCGCTCGGCGAACCGGAGATTGTCTGGTACGAGGCCGGGCACATTTCGGCCATTCGATATCTGCTCGACGGGCTGGGACGCGTCTCACGCTTCTTTGCCGAGCCGGAGGACGCAAGCGGTTCCGGGCAACCGACTCGCTAGCGGCGGTGGGTCACGAACGTTGCTGGAAATATCATTGGGGCTCACGGCATCCGTAGGGTGACCTTCCTAGGTCGCCCACCGGGGAACCATTTGAAGCCGGATGGACGACCTAGGAAGGTCATCCTACGGCGCCCCGTCAGAAACTCAATTTGAGGCAAATGTCGCCGGAACTTTCCATCATCTTGCCTGGTTATAACGAGCGCGAGTCGCTCGCCGCGGCCGTCGAGGCACATCGCCGCGCGTGCGAATCGGGCGGAATCGGCGACTTTGAGATGATCGTCGTCGACGATGCCTCCACCGACGGCATGGATCAGGTTGCGCGGCGGCTGGCGGCGGACGATCGTCGCATTCGTGTCCTGACGCATAGCGCCAATCGCGGGCAGGTTGAGGCGATTCTCACCGGGTTCCGCGCGGCACGCGGCGCGGTGGTGACACACAACGGCATCGATCTGCCGTTCGATCCGAACGATCTCATTCACGTCATGCCGCGGTTTGATAATGGCGCCGACGTGGTGGTGGTTGAGCGGCGCGACCGGCGGGCTTACGGCTGGGGCCGGACGCTGCTGAGCTGGGCGAATGTCGCGGTGTTACGGCTGCTCTTCCGCAGCCCGGTGCGCGATCACAACTTTGTCCAGTTCTACCGGCGCGAAGTGTTCGCGTCGCTGGCCGTTCGCTCGCGCGGCGTCAGCACCGTGACCGCCGAGTTGATCGTGCGAGCATTCGCCGCCGGCTACCGGATCGACCGCGTGAAGGCCGACTATCACGCCCGCCGTGCGGGCCGCGGTACAGTTGGAGCGGGCAAAGCCTTCGCCGCTCTGCGGGAAACCTTGCGGCTACGGGCACTACTAACGGCTGAAAAAGTGGGCTTGTCACGATCGGCCAAGTGGGCCATGCTGGCCGCCCCCGAGCCGTAGCAATATCATCTTGCGACGTACTGACATGCTTTTCACCGCCACCACCCCCGCCGTGCCTGCGCGCGATTGCCGCGACCACCGCGCGGTCATCTCGGTGGTCTTCTCGTTCTGGAACGAAGAAGAGGTGCTCGAAACGCTGCTGCGGCGAGTGCGGGCCGTCTTTGCCGAGTTGCTCGACGGCGGCGAGATCGGCGGTTATGAGCTGATCTTTGTCAACGACGCCTCGACCGACCGTTCGGAAGAAATCTTGCGGCGGGAAATCGAGCGCGGCGACATTCGCTTGATCAACATGTCGCGCAACTTTGGCGTGTCGCCTTGCGTGCTGGCCGGAATGCTTTACGCCCAGGGCGACGCGGTGGTTTACATGGACGCCGATTTGCAAGATCCGCCCGAGTTGATTCCGCAACTGGTGCGGGTTTGGAAGTCGCAGCCCGACATCGACGTGGTACACACCGTGCGGCGTTCGCGGGCCGGCGAGACGCGGCTGAAGCTAGGCATCACTCGGCTGGGCTATCGCATTCTGCGGATGGTTTCGACTATCGACTTGCCACTGGAGGCCGGCGACTTCAAGCTGCTCTCGCGCCGCGCCGTCAATCTGGTGACACAGTTCCATGAGAAGCGTCCCTTCTTGCGAGGGCTGGTGTGCTGGATCGGCTTCAAGC
>DASVHB010000133.1:0-12364 GCA_036379195.1 Pirellulales bacterium | reverse complement strand
GCGCGGGTTGGTTCCCTCGCGTCCGCAGAAGTAAGTGAAGTCGATGCCCATCTGCCGTGCGACTTCGTCAAAGCGAGGAATGGCTTCGCTGGCCTCCGCCGACCGCTGAGCGATCGCTTCGGCCCCGGCGCCGTCGTCGGGCAAGGGATAGTGCGAGAGATCGAGGACGGTTCCCGGATCGACTTGCGGCAGCGTCGGCGGCAGCGAGGGGCCGAGTTGCGGTTCGATGCGCCGCAGCGCGTCGGGCGCCCAGTCCACGTTGCCCAACGAGAGGGCGATGCGGTTCCAGCCCCATGCCTCCCACAATCGTCCCAACGTTTCGGTTTGCCGCGCCGCGCGGACGACGAGCGTTACGCCGTTGCGGCGTTTGAACAACTCGTCGCGGCGGTCCGGATCGTCGTCCACCGCCGCCGCGCCCAACTTGGACAACAACTCGAGGGTGGCGGAGAATTCGGCCAACGCCGCGCCGCGGCTAACAAGACCGCCGGCCATCTCCGAATTGCCCAACGCGTTCAGCAACTGAGACAACTCGAGCGTGGCAGCCTGATGATTCGCGTGGCGACGCAAGGCTTCCCACATGGCGCGCGCGGCGGCCTTCGTTTGACCGCGCCGCTTGGCCCACAGGCCACGCACGGCCCACACATCGGGATGCCAGTCGGCGTGCGGGGGCAACGACGCCGACCAGGCGCGCAGCCCATCATCGCCGGGACTTTCCAAGAGAACGCGCCCAAGCAGCGCATGGGCCTCAACATACTCCGGAGCTTGGCCGACAACCTGGTGCAGCATCTCGGCGGCCTGGGCGAAATTTTGCTTGAGCATTGCGATGCGGGCCAGACCGATCAGGGGCGCCGGGTCGTCCGGCGCGGCGGCGCGGTAGCGGAGCAGGTCGTCGGGCGCATCGACGGTCGCGGCATGTTGGCCGGCCTGCAGCAGCACTTCGAACGAACACTGCCCGCCACGCAAGACTTCGTAAAAATGTGGCAACGACTCGAAACGGCGGCCTTCCAGCGCCAGCAAATTGGCCAGTCGATCGTGAGCGACGACGTGGTGAGGGTCGATTTCGATCGCTTCGCGATACTTGGTTTCGGCCTTGGACGCCTGGCCGAGCCGCAGAAAGAGATTGCCCGCCGCGGTCCGCCCATTCGCCGCGTGCTCGCCGGCGCCGGCCGGAATGCGATCGTAATAGTCGATCGCTTCGGTCAAATGCCCCTCGCGGGCAGCGGCCTGGCCCGCCAGCAGCAACGCGGCCGGCGACCGGGCACGTTGCCACAACCGCCAGCCGACGGTCGCGGCCAGCGCCAGCAGCACCACCGGCAGCAACTTTTCCAGCGGGCGCCGGCTGCGGCGAGCGAATTGAGGCTTGCGTGGCATGGAGCTGGCTAGCCCGGATTATTCATCAGCCCACACTAACCCGAAGCGCCAGCGAGGACGCGCAACGAACTTGCCTCGCTTGCGCTTCGGGTTGGCGTGACACCACCGCGGTTCGCACACCCCGGGGGCTGATGAATAATCCGGGATAGGAGACGAACGCGTCACAACCTTGCGCTCGTTCGCCGCGGGCGGGCTTCCAGCGATTGATCTTAGTTCGATTTCAAATCAATCGGAATGTTGTTCTTCCCCGCCTTCACGGTGACTTTGACGCCTGAAGTTGGCGGGTCGCGAAACTTCTCAGGCACAAGGTAAGTGATTTTAACGTCCTCTCTTGGCCGCTCGGTGGTCGCGGTGCTTTTGGCCGAGTCGCCGAGGTCGGCCGATGCAGGAATGTCGGGCAAACTGGCCTTCACGACTCCGACATAATACTCGCCGGGCAGCGTTCCCGCCCCGGGTTGGGCCCCGATGCCCGCCCCCACGGCCGTGAGCGTGTATTTTCCTTCCGAATCGGTCATCCCCGTAGCCGACGCCCCGGTTCCCTCCTGAACCGGAAGAAAGGTCACGGTGGCTTCGGACACCGGTTGCCCATCCAAGGTAACTATCCCCTCGACCATCTCGGTAGAAACGGCCTTGGGCTTCGAGGCGCCACAGCCGGCAACCGCGGCCATGACGCCCCCGACCAACCACGACATCAAGAAGAAAGAGCTTGAGTGTTTCATAGATTGAAAAAACACCGCTTACCTGGTGCTCAAATCGGTGGGGTTTTGGTCGGCACTGCGAGAGGTGCCCATCGCGCCCCAAACGCCATACGGCGACGGTCCCATGTATTCCTGGGGATTGCCACCGCCCCAATACGACGATTGCTGCACGGTGGCCGCGGGATTTCCAGAATCCACTGCCTCACTGACAAAGCGAACGGAGCCGTCGAGCATGCAAACGTTAGCGCCGCCGGGATGAAAGCTGCTGGCGGAAATCAGGGCCCAACTTTCGGCCCAGATGCCGCAACTCGGCGAATTTGGCGGCAGCATGTGGAAATACCCCGTATAGATGTGTAGCCCATCGGACCAAGACCAGCCGATCTCGCGATAGGTGCTCGCGCGCGACCCGACGTTGCCGGTGAACAAGCCATTCGGACCCACCGCGGCCAAACAGAGGCTCGGAGGCGCTCCGTTGTACAAAGTCGTCCCGCGGCGATAACCGAGCGTGGGCCGTCGATCGTTATTCCGCCCCAGCTTGCATTCGCTGATCGCGGCCGTGTTGCTTAAGCCGTCTTTGACCATTCCAAAACTGAGGTCCGTTTGGCCCCCGGTGCCAAATACCCCGCGGCACTCCCACCAGAAGTTGTCGACCATATAATCGCCGCGGTTCGCGTGATAGCTTGTCGGCCCCACCCGATCTTGTTCCGCGTAGTTGAACTGTTCATCGGACGGGCAGAGGAACTTCGCAATCTTGGCGCTGTTGAAGGGTATGGCGCTGGTCGAGTCGGCGTTCCAGGGAACTTGATTGCCCAGATAATTCGTGAAGAAATAGTCATATCGCGGCTTTTCTTCAACGTAGGGCAAGATGGCCACCAGATAGCTCCACCGCGACCACTGGTTGGCCGGCCAGCTTCTGGTGCTCGGATTCTTGAATACCGGCTGGTTGACCATGGTCGGAAGCATTTGGTTGACGTCATGGAAGTTCTGCAGCGCGATCCCAATTTGCTTCATGTTATTCACGCACTGGCTGCGCCGGGCAGATTCGCGCGCCGCCTGAACCGCCGGCAACAGCAAGGCGATCAGAATTCCGATAATCGCGATCACCACGAGCAATTCGACCAGCGTGAAACCAACGCGGCCTCCATGTTTCCGATCGAAACGGCACATGAAATCTTCTCCATAGAAAAAATGAAATACAAGAAAGCGATGGCATTCTCTCGGCTGGCCTTTGCCTTGAACCGGAAAAGTGTAAAACGGCACTTGATTCCGTTTCACAGAGCAAAGAATGACGAAGAGAATAGCGCGAACGCGTAAAATAACGTAGTCGAACGCCAGACCCCTGTCAAGCGCCCGACCCGCCAATCGACGCATCGCCTTCCGCGGAACGCCACGAAAGCGTCCCGATTCATCATGATTTCATGGTTTGACCTGCGATGATCTCGAAATCAAAGCCGGTTCAGTTTGAGCTCTGTTCGTTGGGGGTTCGGTCGCCGCTGCGAGAGGTGCCCATCGCGCCCCAAACGCCGTACGGCGACGGTCCCATGTATTCCTGGGGATTGCCACCGCCCCAATACGACGATTGTCGCACGGTGGCCGCGGGGTTCCCGGAATCGACCGTGTCACTCACAAAGCGAACGGAGCCGTCGAGCATGCAGACGTTGGCGCCGCCGGGATGAAAGCTGCTGGCGGAAATCAGGGCCCAACTTTCCGCCCAGATGCCGCAACTCGGCGAATTTGGCGGCAGCATGTGGAAATAGCCCGTATAGATGTGCAACCCATCGGACCAAGACCAGCCGATCTCGCGATAGGTGCTCGCGCGCGACCCGACGTTGCCGGTGAACAAGCCATTCGGACCCACCGTTGCCAGGCAGAGGCTCGGAGGCGCTCCGTTGTACAAGGCCGTCCCGCGGCGAAAACCGAGCGTGGGCCGTCGGTCGTTGTTCCGCCCCAGCTTGCATTCGCTGATCGCGGCTGTGTTGCTTACACCGTCTTTGACCATTCCAAAACTCAGATCGGTGCGGCCCCCGGTGCCAAATACCCCGCGACACTCCCACCAGAAGTTGTCGACCAGATAGTCGCCGCGGTTCGCGTGGTAGCTGGTCGGCCCCACTCGGTCTCTTTCCGCGTAGTTGAACTGTTCATCGGAGGGGCAAAGGAACTTCGTAATCTTGGCGCTGTTGAAGGGTATGGCGCTGCCCGAGTCGGCGTTCCAGGGAACTTGCTTGCCGAGATAATTCGTGAAGAAATAGTCGTAGCGGGGCTTTTCTTCAACGTAGGGCAAGATGGCCACCAGGTAGCTCCACCGCGACCACTGGTTGGCCGGCCAGCTTTTGGTGCTGGGGTTTCTGAATACCGACTGATTGACCATCGTCGGAAGCATGCGGTTGACGTCGTGGAAATTCTGCACGGCGATCCCAATTTGCTTCATGTTATTCACGCACTGAGTGCGCCGGGCAGATTCGCGCGCCGCCTGAA
Organism: Pirellulales bacterium; assembly: GCA_036379195.1. Lineage (GTDB taxonomy): Bacteria > Planctomycetota > Planctomycetia > Pirellulales > JAICIG01 > JAICLL01. The sequence goes on along the minus strand of DASVHB010000133.1, from coordinate 7,820 downwards.
CCGCCGGCAACAGCAGGGCGATCAGGATTCCGATAATGGCGATCACCACCAGCAATTCAACCAGCGTGAAGCCGCGCGAGGCCGGCCTGCGTTGGAGCCTGGAAGCGACAAATCCGTCGTGAAGTTTTGACATCACGTTTCTCCTGGTAGCTAAAAGAGAATAAGGAAACGAACTTTGATGACCGGAACCACAAGAGGTGGTGAAATACGCAATGGAAGCCGCGATGGATGCAGCACCGCCACGGTCTGGGGCGCACCTGCGGTAGAGAGACCGCGTGGCAATTCAACGGGCGTGAAGCCCGAGTTGCGACAACTCATCAGCCACGACCTCAAGGAACGAACTAGGAAGACCTGAAACTATCTCCCTCTTCTCTGCTCGCTCGTCCTGCGCTGCGCCGCGATCGGTCGCGGTTGGCCAAGACAATCATGGCAACCTGTTGGGCAGACGACGGTCCCGGGCGTCATCTGCCTGTACCGGATATTGTTATGAACGCGAAACGGACTGTCAACACTTGAGGTGGCGTTGAGCTACGGCCCGTGCTTGCGGCCCTCCGACGGGCCGGGAAAAGGCCATTCCAGGCCGGCGATTTTCGGCCCGGTCAGAACGTTCCAACGCCGCAACTGCGTATCGGTCAATAGCGGCGTCGCGTTGGCCATCGCTTCCTGGAAGACCAGACGGGCCCAACGCAGGTGGTCCTCGCGATCGCGATGTTTCTCGCGCGGAAACGCCCTGGCAAACGCCTCGCGCTCGATCTTGCGAATCGCCACGCGCTGCCGCGGCGTTAATTCCAGTTCGGAGACGATGTCGGGCTCTTTCAGAGCGAATAGCCCTTGCGATTGCACGCCCAACTGCCGCAGCCGCGCCCGCTGCGCCGGCGAAAGCACTTCGGCCAGCGTTTGCTCGCGCTGTTCGGCCAGTTCGACGAGCCGGCGGCGGCGGGTTTCGTCGTCGGCCTTCTCCGACCTGGCCCAAAGCCGCTTGCGGTCTTCCCATTGCGAAAGCAGTTCCGCGAGCCGCCGCCTCTGCTGGTCGTCGACCTTCAACTCGTCGAGCACTAGCGGGTTGGCCAACAGCGCGGTCTGGGCGTCGCGCTGCAACAGGTTCAGCTCGCGCAGAATGCCTTTGACACGCTGCTCGACGCGGGCCAAGTCGGCCTGCGAAGCCTCGTTGCCGCGATGCTGCTCGATCAGGTCTTGATAAAAGTTGAGCGCCGATTGCAGCATCCGCCGGCGCGTCGATTCGACACTCGGGTTGTCGGCCAGATCGACCTCGCTGACCTCGACCAGCACATCGACGGCTTGCTTGGCCTGCCCGAACAGCTCTTCCGCCTCGTTGGCCCGTAGCTTTTCGCGGTCCAGGGCGTCGGCCGTCTTCTGTTGTTCGGCGGCGATCAGCCAGTTGCTCACCGCCAGGCCGATCATGCTAAACACGAACAGCACCAGCGCGGCGATCACCGCCGAAGGATGGCGGCGCGACCATTTGCGCGCCCGATCGAGCGGCGAGGGACGCCGCGCCAAGATGGGTCGGTCTTGCAGAAACCGCTTCAGGTCTTCGGCAAAGTCGGCCGCCGTCGTGTAGCGCTCGGCGGGCATTTTGCGAAGCGCTTTCAAAACGATCGTTTCCAACTCGATGGGTATCGAACGGTTCACCGCCCGCGGCGCGCGAGGTTCGCTGTGCAGAATCTGATAGAGCAGCTCTTGTCGCGTCTCGCCCGCGAACACCGGCTCCAGCGTCAGCAACTCATAGAACGTGGCGCCGAGCGAGTAAATGTCGGTGCGATGGTCGACGGCCGTCCGCTGTCCGGCGGCCAGCTCGGGACTCATGTAGCGAAACGTGCCGAGCATGTCTCCCGTGCGTGTCAGTCCCGTGTCGGTCTGAAACTGCGCCAAGCCGAAATCGGCCACCCAGAGCGTGCCCGCGGTATTCACCAGCAGGTTCGCGGGCTTGATGTCGCGGTGCACGATGCCAAGCTGGTGGGCATGGTCGAGCGCCTCGGCCGCTTGCAGGACGAGCCGGGCTGTTTTTTGGAAGAGGGTGTCGCCGCCGCGGGAGGTCCGGGCGGTGATTGTCAGCGAGCCGCCGGCGGTGGAACGTGCGACGCCGACGGGCGCGAGCTTGACCGCGGGAACGACACCACCCAGGTAGACGTCGGTGGCGCCGACATCAACCCGCGACGGCGCGTGGGCCGCGCCGCTCTTCGACCGGCCCTCCGCCGCCGCGGTGGCCGGCAACCCCGCTTGCTCGCGCCATTGCCGCAGCAGCACCGCCAAAGACTGACCCTCGATCAATTGCATGGCGTAAAAATGCACGCCGCGCTCCGAGCCGACCGCATACACCGGAACAATGTTGGTATGGTGCAGCAAGGCCGCCGCCTGGGCTTCGTTCTTAAAGCGTTGCAATTGGCGGGCGTCGAAGGTGGCGGCAAACGGCAACACCTTGAGCGCCACGCGCCGCCCCAGCGAAAGCTGGACCGCTTCGTAGACCACGCCCATGCCGCCCCGCCCCAGCTCGCTAAGAATCTGAAAGTCGCCCAGCGCCCGCGGCGCGAATTCGCGCGCCGATTCCGTCTCGAGCTTGCCACCGACGGAAAAGTCGAGATCGTGCGGCTTGACGCGCGGGGCGACGGCACGCACCAGCTCGAGCCCGTCGAGGCACAGCGCGACGGCCGAAGCCAGTTCGGGATGACGGTTCAGATAGGCCTGGCGGTCGGGCGCGTTCCCCGCCTCGAGCTGGCATAAATATTCTTGCACGGTCGCGGCCACCCGAGGATCGTCGAGCAATTCGCCCGCGGCGCCATCGGCTGGCTGCGAACCTGCGGCCTCAATCTGGCTACGGTCGTGGGAATTCATGCGACCTCCTCGATGGTCTGCCGCAGGTTGGCCAGGGCGCGCACCCAAAGCTTCTGCACGCTATCGACGCTGCGCGACATGCGGCTGGCCACCTCGGGAAACGAGAGCTCTTCAAAGTGACGCAGAATGACGACCTCTCGATAGTCGGGTGGCAGCCGCGAAAGCGCCGCGGCCATCAACACGCCCTGTTCGCGCTGCGAGACATGCTGGCTAGGCGTGCTTTGCAAGGCGAAGAACCCTCGGTCGATCGCCCGAGACGAATGATCGAGGTCGATATTCAGCCCTTGCTCGCGCCGCAAGTCGCGTCCCTGCGTGCCCAGATAATGCCGCACCAAATTGGCGATTCGCCCGGAAAGAATGCTGCGGAGCCAACCGGTAAACTCGGCCTCGCTGCCGCCGCGAAACAGCGAGAAATGGCGATGCGCCTCTAAAAAGGTTTCTTGGACCACGTCGGCGGCATCGACCTTGGTCTGCAACCGCCGACCCAGCTCGACACGGGCCAGCAGTTCCAGGTATGCCCGATAATTTTCGAGCAATTCACCTTTGGCCGATTCGCAGCCGCGTTGGGCGTCGCAAAGCAATTGGGCAGGTTCGGTGTGCATCGTTGGCTCGCTCGCCTAATCTTATAGTAGCGGCGAGCGGCGGCATACCGCCGCGCATCACTCGTCTTCCTTCAACCCCAACCGCGCCAGCCAGCGGCCGCGCTGCGGTTTGCCGGCCTTGCCCTCGCCCACATCGGCCACGTCGGCATGTTGCGCGCGCTGTTCTTCGAGCAACCGCTGGCGTTCTTCGATTTCGGCGCGTTCACGGGCAATCTTGGCCCGTTGCACCGAGAGATCGATTTCGGCTTCGCGAAGTTTTTCCTCCCATTCCTGCTGCAACTGGTGCAACCGCTCGCGTTCGGTTTGCACGACTTCATCTTTCGAGAGGATGTCGGCGAAGGCGGCGGCGCCCACGGCCACGCTGCCGATACTGCCGCTTTGAGCTTCCAGAAGCTGCCGCAGTTCGGCGATCTCCTCGTCCTTGGCGGCAATCGCCGCGTCGGTTCGAGCGATCACTTCCTGGATCTTCAGCCGTTCGGCCTGGCGCTGTTCGTCTTCTTCTTCGGCGTCTTCGTTGTCGGCTTCGAGGGCCGCCAGCATGCGCCGCTTTTGGGCCTCCCAGTCGAGCTTCTCGCCGGCGGCGGGCGCGGCGGTGTGGGCGGCGCCTCGCGGCGCGTCGGCCAGTTGCTTTTCGAGCTCGGCGACGCGCTTCTTGTGGTCGCGCAGATCTTCCATCGCCAGCTCGTAGCGACGTTTGACGTCGGCCAAGGCGCCGTCGTCTTCACTCGTCGCTTCGGCCTTGGCCAGCCGCTGACGAAGTTGGCTGAGCTGCTCTTCGGCGTCTGCCAGGCGGCTGGCGAGCCGGTCGCGCTCGGCGGTCAGTTCGGCCGTCGCCTCGCCCGATGAGGCCGTTTGCGCTAGCCTCGCCTCGGCTTCGCCGAGCTGCGCGGCGAGCGCGTCGCGCTGGGCGGTGAGTTGGTTCGACGCCTGTTCGAGGTCGCCCACGCGTTTCTGCCAGGTTTCGGCCTCGAGGCGCTGCGCCGAAACTTGGCGCTCGGCCTCGGCCAGCCGCTGACGCGCTTCAGCCAGATCTTCGGCCAGCGACTCGGCCTCGGCCACGGCGGCGCCGCGGCGTTCGATCTCTGCCGCGCGGCGCTCCAGCTCACGCTGGTCGGCCTGGCGATGGGCCTTTAGCTCTTGAGCGATCCGGCGGCGCTGACTGTTCGTTTCGGCTTGCTGCGCCCGGAGCTCCTCGCTTTGCTGTTCCAGCTCGGCCAGCTTGGCTTCAAACCGCTGGCGCTGACGCGCCACTTCCTCCCGCTCGCCGTCATGCTCGCGCCGCAATTGGGCAACGGCACGCTCATCGCTGCGCAGCTTGGCCTCGGCGGCCTCCATGGCTTGACGGCCTTCGAGCAATTGTGCCTGGCCGTCGACATTCGCCTTGCGGGCCCGCGCCAGTTCGTCGCGGATTTGCTCGATCTGCCGGGCCAGCTCGGCCTCGATGTCGCTCCATTTGCGGCGTTGCAGACCCGAAAACTGGCGGACCTGCTCGCGGCGGACGGCCAGCGTCTGGACGAGATCGTCGGCCCAGCCGGTATCGGTTTCGCTCAGCGGCGGCGAATCTTCCATGGATGAACGGCTCGAGCACGGACCAGCACAGAATGTCTATAGAGCTATAGGACACGCTCGCCGCCGGGTCAAAAGCGACTTTCCGCCTTTAACGATGGTAGGAGTCGGGGCGACAGGATTCGAACCTGCGACCTTCTGGTCCCAAACCAGACGCGCTAGCCAGACTGCGCCACGCCCCGAAACGACGGTGGCTCGATTTACGTGAATCGTATCGGGAAAAACCGTCCTTGGCAAAGACCCACCCAAAAGTATTGCCCGGCGGCGACAGCAAACGGGAAATTCCAGCACTTTTTTGTGGACAGAGCCGATCGCTCATGGTAAGGTACGGCCTGCGGTGTCATTTTCCCTTTTCTCCCTAGATGGACGGGTCACGCTTATGTTGAATCGTCGTAACTCTCGGCGGCGAAATTCGCCGCGCGCGGCAAGCGGTTTTACGCTTGTCGAACTGCTGGTGGTGATTGCTATTATCGGAATTTTGATTGCGTTGCTGCTGCCCGCCGTGCAGGCTGCTCGTGAAGCTGCCCGCCGCAGTCAGTGCAACAACAACCTGAAGCAGATCGGCTTGGGGTTGCAGAACTATTCGGACGTGAACAAGTCGTTTCCGCCCGATGCCTTGTGGGGCTTGTTCAGCGGCACTTCGACGGGGGGCAATGCCACGGCAATTCTGCCTCAAAAGCCCTACCACTATCCTTGGTCGGTCGCCATCTTGCCGTTCATCGAACAAAAGCCGCTGTACGATGCCATTAACAAGCGGTTCATGATCTGGCAGCAGAGCCAGCAGTATGCGATGCCCTCGAACAACAGCACGCCGATCTTGCCGCCATCGTATTACGGCTACGTGCAGTCGCAGCAGGTGCCTCCGTATCGCTGCCCGTCGGACGGAACCTTCAGCGGTCCGAACGATTTGCCGTTCTACACGATGTGGATCAACTATGCTGGCAGCCAAGGCGTCGGCTTTTACGGTTGCACGGTATCGCAGGGCAACCCGGGCGAGACGAAGTCTAGCGCGCCGCTGGGTACCAAGGGCATTTTCAGCTTTAACGAGGCTTCGAGCTTCGGTTCGATCAAAGACGGTACATCGAACACGATTGCAGTAGCCGAAGTAACTGCGTGCAGCGTGGCTGTGCCATTGGCGGGCGGCGGCGGCACCTCGGGGGCGTACAACACGGTGCCTTCGGCCGATGTCGTGGCAGGGCCTTATCCGATTCCGCCCATCTGGGGCCTTCCCGGTCAGACGACTGTGTGGTCGAACTATCTGGCCCAAGGCGGCAACGGCAAGCAACGCTCGAACTTGTACAGCGCCGGCGGTACGGGTGGTGGTAGCGGGTATGTACCCATGGTCATGCGCGCCGCGCTGGTGGCGCTGACCGAGAGCATTACCGGCAACGCGCCGTGTGTCGGTGGTGCCGGAACCGCCTTTTACGCAGGCGCCATGGGGGGCACATGCGGCACGGGCGGCGTGGTGCCGGGCTTCGAATACGGCGGCACCGTTGGCGCAGCCAATATCGCCGGTATGGCCCCGCTGTATAACGGGCTATATGCTCCGAACTCCAACTGGCCCGGTCCCGATAGCAATCATCCGGGTGTTGTGTTGGCCGTGTTCTGCGATGGCAGTTCCAAGCCAATCCAGAACAACGTGAACTTCCAGATCTGGGCCAGCCTGAACACCCGCCAAGGTGGCGAAGCCATCAACGGCGAGTTCTAATCGCACCCGGTTCATCGCGCCCAGTTGAGCAAGCTGGGCGGCAATCGAATCCGCAGTAGTAAAGCGACTGCCGCCGGCCAAAACCGGCGGCAGTTTTTTTGCTACCGCAGCCGGTAGGCCGCTTCGATCAGCACTGTTTCGACAGGCAGCTTTTCAAAGTGCTCCGTGGCCTGCACACTGGCCGCGGCGATGCGGTCGAGCACGTCCAGGCCGTCGATGACCTCGCCGAACACGCAATAACCGAAGTCGGCTGCGTCGTCGCCTCGATGATCCAGGTGCGGATTGTCGCTCAAGTTGATGAAGAACTGGCAAGTCGAACTGTCGATCGCGTTCGGGTCGCGCGCCATGGCCACCGTCCCGCGCCGATTCTTCCGGCCATTGGCCGCCTCGTTGGGAATCGGGTAGCGACCTGGCTTTTCGGCCAATTCAGAGGTATAGCCGCCGCCGAGGATCACATAGCCGGCCTCGACCTGGTGAAAGATAGTCTGGTCGTAAAAGCCGCTCTCCACATAGTGTAGAAAGTTGTGCACCGTTCGGGGGGCCGACTGCGGATCGAGCTTGATCGTCAATTTGCCCGACGACGTTTCGAGAACGGCGGTGGGGAAATACTCCGCCGATGGCGGTGTCTTTGCGGCGGCCGTCGGTGCTTGCTCGGCATCCGGCTCGGCCTCGACGACTTGCGACGTCTCTGGCTTGTCGCCCGAACGCTGGCAGCCGGCCAGCACGAAGCCGACCGCACTCGCGGCGCACAACCACCATAGTCGATCAACGTGGAAAGGCATCGGGTTTCCCCTGGGATTTGCTTTAACGGGGCGGCATCATGCGCAAATTGCAGTTTTGACGCAAGGTAGGATTTGGTCCGTACATCCGTACATTGCCGCGGTGCGTCGAATGCAAGCCGTCCTCGAAGCCCCGAAGCGGTCAGGGCATTGAACGAAGACGCTGCCATGCGGTACGATCGGTCGCCGGCCGGCGGCCCGGAGATCCGAAGATTGCCCGCCACGCACGGCAACCTGGCAGCTTCTCTCGTCATGCGACTTGGCATTTTTGGCGGCACGTTCGATCCGGTGCACTTCGGGCATTTATTGCTGGCC
>DASVHB010000132.1:0-2699 GCA_036379195.1 Pirellulales bacterium | reverse complement strand
AGATCTCCAGCGTCAAGCTGGCCATCACCATGGTGGGCATCCGCACCATTAAGAACTTCGCGCTGTGGAGCGCGGTGTTTAGCCTGATGCCCAACCCCAAGTGCGGCCCCTTCGATCTGCGCAGCCTGTGGCAAGACTCGCTGCGGCGGGCTTTGTTCTCGCGCGCGTTTGGCAAAGTGCTGGGCATGCGCGAGGCCGAAGAGCCGTTTGCCGCCGCCCTGCTGCAAGACATGGCCGTGCCGCTGTTGGCCAAGGAAATCGCGGCCCAATACGTCGATCTGCTGGCTCAGCGCGAGCAAGGCAAAGTGCGGCTCTCGCAGTTAGAGCGCGAACGCTTCGGCTGGACCCACGCCGAAGCCGCCGCCAAGATGACCCGCCAGTGGAACCTGCCGGAAGAATTCGCCGCCCTCATCGAGCGGCACACCGAAATCGAAGCGCTGGTGCAATCGAACGGATCGCCGGGGCAACTGGCGGTGGCGCTGTCGTCGCTGCTGCCCGCGGTGACCGACGATGTCTGGCACCAGTGCGAGATGTTCGAGAGCTACTATCGGCAGCTTTGCCCCGAAGGCGGGCCCACCGTGACCGAATTCCTCGAGAAGATCGATCTGGAATTCATCGACTTCGCGCCGGTGCTGAAGATCGCCACGCCGGCCAAGTCGCTGCTGGCGCGCTACGGCGAAGCCACGCAGTTGGTCATGTAGCGAACACGCCGACCTCGTGCATTTGCGACATCGTCGGTTCGCCGCGCAGGTCCAACCGCGCTGGCTCTTCTGGCCGCGGTGTCGGGTTTGGTATACTTCAAGCCCAACGATTCACGCTCGCGAGGAAAGAACCGATGCTTGTTCTACGCATGCAACGCTGCGCCACGGCCTGGCTGCTATTGACGGCGCTGGCCGGCGCGCTGGCCTGCAACGCATCGAGCGACCGCGTGCAGCAAACACCGCGCTCTGTCGAGGCGCCCACGCCGAGCCAGGTTGGTACACTCGCGGATGAGTCGCAGCCAGACGCCGTCCGCGATAGCTGGGACGTCATTCTGATGGACGACAAACGCGTGGGTTACGACCATAAAACCGAACGAACCGAAACGCGCGACGGCCGCACGGTGCGCCGCACCGAAGCCGAGACGCGGATGCTCATCAAACGTTTCGGCGAGACGGTGGAACTGCTCAATCGCTACACGTCGCTCGAAACACCGGAGGGCGAACTGCTGGCGTTTACCAGCGAGGGCCTTCCCGCCGACTCGGTTGGAGAAGTCCACGACGGAACGTTGACCATCGAAACCACCTCTGCCGGAAACAAGGCCGTGCGGTCGCTCGATTGGCCGGATGACGCTGGCGGTTTTTTCGCGGAAGACCAGAGTTTGCGCGGGCGCCCCATGCAGCCCGGCGAGACGCGCACGCTGCGGTTTTTGCAACCAGCCTTCAACACCCTGGGCACCGAAGAACTGACCGCCGGCGACTACGAGCCGACCGAACTGCCCTCGGGCGCCCAAGACCTGCTGCGCATCGAAAGCCGATTGACGATCGACGGCAGCGACCAGCCGGTCACCGCGACACACTGGGCCGATCGCCAGGGCGAGGTGCTGAAAACGGTATTGCCGGCCATGCAACTGACCTTCTACCGGGCGACTGAAGCAGAAGCCACCGCCACCGCCGCGGAGGCCCCGCTCGATTTGGGCGTTTCGTCGGTTGTGCCGCTGGCGCAGCCGTTCCATTCGGCCCGGCAGTCGCACCGAGCGGTTTATCGCCTTGAATTGACCGACGGCAATCCCGCCGCGGCCTTCCCCACCTGCGCCACGCAGCAGCCGCGGGCTACCGGGCCGCATACCGCCGAGTTGACGGTCACATCGCTCGACCCGCAATCGCCACCCGCCGAAATTGGCCCCGCGGCGCCGCCCTCGCCGGACGATCGCGGGCCGAATAGTTTGATTCAAAGCGACGATCCGGCCATCGTCGCCATGTCGCGCGAAGCGGCAGGCGCCAAGAAAAGCCCCCTGGCCAAGGCCCTGGCCCTGGAGCGCTACGTGCATGAACATATCCGCGAGAAGAACTTTTCGATCACGTTCGCCTCGGCGGCTGAGGTGGCCAAGCAAATGTCGGGCGATTGCAGCGAACACGCGGTGCTGCTGGCGGCCTTGGCCCGCGCGGCCGAAATCCCTGCCCGTGCCGCCGTCGGCCTGGTCTATGCCCCTTCGGAGAATGGTTTCGCATACCATATGTGGAACGAGTTGTTCATCGACGGGCGGTGGGTGCCGCTCGATGCCACGTTGGGCCAGGGGCGCGTCGGCGCCGATCATCTGAAACTCGCCGACTCCAACCTGCACGACGCCACCGGGCTGGTCAGCTTTCTGCCCGTCGTCGAGGTACTCGGAAAACTCAAGATCGAACTCGTGGCGGCAGACTAATTCTTGTCGTGAATAGTTTCCTTGCCAGCGTCTGTAGGGAACGGACTCCGTGCCGTTCCGCTGAGGGGCGGCGCGACTTCGCCATGCTCTTCGGTGGGTCGCAAGTAGAGGCGGAGAGGTGAATGTAGTCGAATCGCAGTTCCCGGAACGCCACGGAGGGAGTTCCCAACAGACCTCGAACCCAAGAACTACCAGCTTTGCTCGTCACACCAACCCCCAACCCCAAACCCCCAACGACTAGCCCCAGCCACATGACATCGTCCGCCGCGCACCGCGAACAACAAATCAAACAAGC